>JAGBBW010000045.1 GCA_017938285.1 Lachnospiraceae bacterium | reverse complement strand
CCATCAGTTCTGCCACTGTAACTTCAAGTTCTTCACACAAACTTTTTATAATGGAATAGTCAGGCATACATTTGCCAGTTTCCCATTTAGAAATAGTCTTATTGGATACGCCAAGCTTCTCTGCTAATTGTTCCTGTGTTAAAGCTTTCTGTTTTCTCTTTAATGCTATAAATTCTCCTGTAACTAATTGATTCATATGTATTCCTCCATTCATTTGATGATATAAAGGTACTTCTTTTATTATTAAAATGACATCCCTTGTAAGTAGAATATAGGTGGAATCTCTGTAAAATAGCCAAATATGCCATAGTGAACTCAACAGAAACTTCAAGTTTATCGAACCGTTCACCAATTCATACTTATAAATCTATTCTATCACACCGACAATCTTTTTTCCACTCCCATCCACCATGTAATTCAATATCCAAAACCAATCGCAACCCCTGCCTTACATTGTAACTTCCCTTTTAGCAAAGATTAAAAAACTCCCTTCAAGTAAGATTACTCAAAGGGAGTTTCTGATTAACTTAATCGAGTTTCATGCACTCGTTTGCGATGCCCTACCGGTCAGCAATAGCCACCTAAGCAACCACAAAACTCCGGCTGCGCATCGTTTTTCACACCCACAGCCTTCATCTCCACTCTTTCTCTTACCCCAGAATCTCCTTCACCGTCTCTGCCAGTTTTTCACACTTGCAGTTCGCAAAGAAGTACTCTTTAAACTTTGCGCCGCCCAGCGCACCCTTTACAAGGTCTCTGTCCAGCTCCTTTAAAATATCATTCAAGTCACGGTAAGTCACACCCTTTACGGCATTCAGAATCTCACGGTTCTTCTTCATGATGGCAGCACGTTCTCTTGGGTATCCCTGACCACTCTCTTCACAGTACAGCTTTTCAAAGATATATTCCAGATTCTTTTCGCCACCCCAGCCGAAGCCTTTTGCAAATGGAAGTGCGATTGCGTTACCGTCATTAATCTGGGAGAAGGTGTATGCATCCAAAGCGTCCTCTACATGACCGCAGATAACGCCTGGGAAGGAATTGCAGGCAAGCATGGCGCCCTCGCCGGTACCACATCCGGTAATGACATAATCTGCTGCTCCGGAATTTAACAGCACTGCGGTAAGAATACCAACCTGAACATAGGTCAGCTGTTCCTTATCCTCTGCGCTGTACATGCCATAATTGAACACCTCATGTCCCATTGGTTCTACTACTTTTGTTAATGCCGCAGCAACAATGGAGTTCTTTGCTGCCTGGCTGTTTTCCATAACTAATGCAATTTTCATCGTCTTATTTTCCTTTCGTTTTATCTCGCCACAATAATCTTCTGTGGACACTTTTCTGCGCACTTACCGCAGCCATTACACTTCTCGTAATCAATCTTTGCCAGATTGTCCGTTACCGTAATTGCCCCGGTCTCACACTGTTTGGTACAAATCATACAACCGATACATCCGGTCTTACAAGCCACACGGACATCCTTGCCCTTGTCCTTGGAACTGCATGCAACTGCCTGAGGTGCCTTATAAGGGATCAGCTCAATCAGTGCCTTTGGACAGGTGCTGACACACTTACCGCAGGCAACACACTTTTCCTTGTCCACCACAGCCACACCATCCACCACATGGATAGCGTCAAACTGGCAGGCATCCACACAACTGCCAAAGCCCATACAGCCATAGCTGCACAGCTTGTCCCCAGCACCAGGAACCATCACCGCCTTGCGGCAGTCATTAATACCATAATAGTTGTACTTCCGTTCTGTCTTATCGCAGGTACCGGAGCACTTAACAAAGGCAACCTTTTTGTCTGCTTCATCCACCGTCTGTCCCATGATTTCACCAATTTTAGCCTTTGCCTCTGCATTGGCAACCGGACAGCCATTTACCGGAGCTTCCCCTTTGGCAATGGCTGCAGCCAGACCATCACAACCCGCATAACCACAGCCGCCGCAGTTGTTGCCCGGCAGACATTCTCTTACCTGCACTTCTCTTTCGTCCACTTTTACGAAGAACATCTTTCCAATAATACCCAGAGCCACACCTAACACCAGGCCAAGCACACCAACAAAAGCGCCTCCGATCAGAACATTCTGGATATTAAAGGCCAAAACCATATAAGGAATAGAATTTGCTATCATTTTCTGCTACCTCCTTATATAATGCCAGAGAAACCGCAAAATGCGATTGCCATTAAACCGGCGGTAATCAGAACAATCGGCATGCCCTGGAAAGGCTTTGGAATGTCGTTGCCTTCCAGACGCTCACGGATACCTGCCATAATGACAATGGCAATAAGGAATCCAACGCTGGTGCCTAAACTGTTCATCATACTCTCTGCAAATGTGGAGCCGTCCTGAATGTTTGTAATGGCAACACCGAGTACGGCACAGTTTGTAGTAATCAGTGGAAGGTATACGCCTAATGCGGAATAAATCGCAGGACTCACCTTCTTTAACATCATTTCAATCATCTGAACCAGTGCGGCAATTACAAGAATAAATACAATTGTCTGCATATATTCCATATGAAGCGGCACTAAAATCATATAGTGCACTGCATAAGTCACGGCACTGGCAATCATAATTACGAAAATAACCGCAGCACCCATACTGGCTGCTGTCTTTGTCTTTTTGGAAACTCCAAGGAATGGACACAGACCGAGGAACTGACTTAAGACAACGTTATTTACAAGAGCAGAGCCGATTAAAATCAAAATTAACTCTTTCATCGCTTAATCCTCCTTCTTTTCCCCGGACTCAAATTTTTCCGCAACAGTTTCCGCTGCTTCAGCTTTCTTATCAAACTTTTCTGCTGCTGCATCTACCGCTTCTGCTTTCGCTTCAAATTTCTCTGCTGCTGCCTCTGCCGTTTCTGCTTTGACATCCAGCTGCTTTTCAGCCTCTTCCTCTGCCTTCTTCGCCTCAGCTGCCTTCTTTGCTTCCGCAGCCTTTCTTGCTGCCTCAGCCTTAGCCGCTACCGCCTCCGCTTCCTTGATACCATTGATTCTTGCAATTTCCTCACGGTTCTCTACGCAGGCACCATCCATGCAGGCAGCACAGTTACCACCGCAGGCCACCTTGGCACCCGGCACATTGGTTGCAGACTTTGCCTTAAAAATATTTTGCAATGCGGTAAGAAGCGCCAATACAAAGAACGCACCCGGAGCCAGCGTAAAGATTGCTGCAGGCTCATAAGCGTCCGGCATAATCTGATTACCGAAGAAAGTTCCGGCACCGATTAACTCACGGACAATACCGATGGAGGTCAGACCCAGAGTAAAACCAAGTCCCATACCAAGACCATCGAATAACGAAATCACTGGACCGTTGGTATAAGCAAATGCTTCCGCACGGCCTAAGATAATACAGTTTACAACGATTAACGGAATATACAGACCAAGGCTCTCATTCAGTGATGGAAGATATGCCTGTAATAACATCTGTACAATCGTAACGAAGGTCGCTACGACAACGATAAACGCCGGAATACGCACCTTATCCGGAATAATTTTGCGGATAAGGGAAATAAACAGGTTGGACAATGCCAGAACGGCTGTCGTTGTCAGACCCATGCCAAGACCATTGCTTGCCGAGGAGGTTACTGCCAGTGTCGGACACATACCAAGCATCAGCACGAAGGTCGGGTTTTCCTTAATCAGTCCGTTAAAGAACTGCTTGAAACATTTTCCCATTAGTTCGCACCTCCTAATCTGGTCTGAAGTTCTTTCATAAAGCAGATACCTGCATTCACACCTTTAATAACACCGTCCGTTGTAAAGGTAGCACCACTGATGGCGTTAATTTCACCGTCACCGGCTCCACTCTTTACGGAAACCAGCTGGTCTGCCTTCTTGTTTACAAACTGACCCTTGAAGTCCGCTTCATCTGCCTTCATACCGATACCAGGAGTTTCCTTGATGTCAAGGAACGCCAGACCGGTACAGGCACCGTCCACCGTATATCCAAAGGTAAGCGTCATAACATCATATGCCTTTAATGTTACCGAAGCCACGTAACCAATATGACTGCCCGCAGCGTCCTGGACAATACATACTTCTTCCAGCGTTACGTTAGAGAAACCTCCATCCGCCAGAATGGTATCTGCCTCTTCCATTGCCTGTTTCAAAATTTCATTATCCGCAGCTTCTACAATCATCACTGCTTCCGGATATACTTCTTTATAAGCCTCTGCCTTTGCCTGGGCTGCCAGTTCCGCAATCCGGTCCTTGGTCAGCTCGTTGACAAATCCCAGGGCCAGTGCCGCAATCAGGGAAATCATACAGAGGATAATGGCATCTTTCATCATGTTCTGCTTTTTTTTCTTCGCCATCTTAATGTCCTCCTTTTCCAAATGGTCTCGGCATTGTCACCTTTTCAATCAGCGGAACAAGCAGGTTGGCAATAATAATCGCATAGGATACGCCCTCCGCATTGTTGCCGTAAATACGGAAAATACCGGTGAGAATACCAAGCAGGATACCAAACACAATCTGTCCGTTCTTTGTAATTGGTGAAGTAACATAGTCCGTTGCCATAAAGAATGCACCTAACATCAGACCACCGGTGCAAAGCTGGCAGGCAACATAATAAGGGTCAAATCCCTTTCCGCCAAACAGCACTAAAAATACCGCAAAGGAAAGCAGATACGCCACCGGAATTCTTAAGGAAATTACCTTGCGGTATACCATGTATGCCGCACCAAGTAAAATCATGGCAGCACTGGTTTCACCAATAACACCACCTGTAAAACCAAAGAAAGCGTCAAACAGACTGACGGTTTCTCCTGCCTTCATGGCTGCCAGTGGTGTCGCACCGGAAATACCATCCACGGAAGCAGCACCAAAATTTATAATGGCAGTTCCCACCTTCTGCGGAATCTGGAAGGTATTCATACGCTCTGCATAACATAAGAACAGGAAACATCTGGCACCCAGGGCAGGATTCATAAAGTTCTGTCCCAGACCGCCAAATACCTGTTTTACTACAAGAATCGCAAACACACCGCCAATCACCGGAATCCAGAGCGGCACTGTCGGCGGCATATTCATACCAATTAACATACCTGTTACAATGGCACTGCATTCATACGGTCCCTGCTGCTTCTTTGCCAGTTTCAGATAAATATACTCTGTCGCCGCACAGGTCAGTGTGGAAACCAGTAAAATCAGTAGGGCACGCAGACCAAACTGATACACACCAAGCGCACATGCCGGCATTAATGCAATCGCCACATCACGCATAATTGTTGAAGTTGTTACTCCGCTTCTGATGTGTGGAGAAGCGGAAACGTTATACATTTTTCCCATGCAATCCTCTCTCCTTATCTTACTTCTTTCTGCGGGCATCCAAAACCGCACGTCTTGTCTGTTTGAATGCCTGGGTCAGACGGCGTCCTGCCGGGCAGACATAGGTACAGCTGCCACACTCGTAGCACTCCATACCGCCAAGTTTCTCATAAGCCTCATTATCGAACAGTCTTGCAGCAATTTCCATCTTCTGTGGAACAAGATGACTCGGACACGCTGCCACACAGCGGCCACAGCGGATACATGGGGAAGACTCAAATTTTTCCACCTCATCCTCTGCAAAAGCAAGAATGGCAGAAGAAGTTTTCTGTACCGGAACATCCAGGGTATACATGGCAGTACCCATCATCGGACCACCGGAAACAAGCTTCTTTGGTTCGCCTACCAGACCTCCGGCAGCTTCTACCACATCAGCATGGTTCGTACCAATTGGAACACTGAAATTCTGCGGTTCTTTCACGGAATCACCACTGACCGTCACAATACGGCGCACCAGCGGAGTTGTTTCTGCCACGGCACGGTAAATGGCACAAATCGTATCCACGTTCTGCACAATACATCCTGCGTCTGCCGGAAGCATGGTGGAGTTGAACTTGCGTCCCGTTGCCGCATACACCAGATTACGCTCTGCACCCTGCGGATACTTTGCCTTTAATACTTTAATCTTAATGTTCTTATCATTCTTAATCAGCTCATTTAACACTGCCACTGCCGCAGGTTTGTTATCTTCAATACAAATAAGACCCTCTGCGTCCGGGAACAGCTGCAGCACAATACGCAGACCGCCCACCAGCTTCTCCGGCTCTTCTAACATCTCACGGTAATCGGAGGTTAAGTACGGCTCACACTCTGCTGCATTTACTAAAATATATTCGATGTCATTCGGATTCTTCGGAGTTAATTTTACATGGGTGGGAAAGCCGGCACCACCCATACCTACAATACCGGAATTCTTGATAATATCCCGGATTTCCTGTGCAGTAAGTGCCTTTGGATCTCTCTTTTCACCAAATCCCTCAATCGTTTTGTATTCCCCGTCATTGTCAATCACTACGGACAACACTTTGGCACCGGACACCGTCTGTCTTGGTTCAATCGCCTTTACCGTGCCGGATACCGAGCAGATAATGTTGGCAGAAACAAAGCCTGCCGCTTCACCAATGCACTGTCCCACCAGTACTGCATCTCCCACCGCTACCACAGGAGTTGCCGGAGCACCGATATGCTGCGCCATCGGAAATACCATCTCACTCTTTGGCTGCAGCCGGACAATCGGCTTGTCTTTGGACAGCTCTTTTCCATCCCATGGATGAATGCCGCCGGAAAATGTCGCTTTTCCCATTGCTTTACCTTCTTTCTTTTCATATTTTATGTCATGTTTTGAAATATTTTATCAATTTAACATTAGTATTTTACCACAAATGGACAAAATGCGAAAGTGCTTTGTATTGGAAAACGAAAAATTTCGTAACTATTCAGCCTTGCCTCATAGTTACGATTCGCAGACCCATTGAAAATCGACTTCGTCGATGGGTCTGCTCACACTTCTTTTTTGGTCACACGCCATAAACAGCAAGTGTTTATGGCTGGGCTGAACTGTTGCAAAAGTTCCCTTCTACTTCCCCGGTTCCCGCTTTCTTGCCAGATAATAGTCCAGCTTTTCTTTCATCTTCTCCGGCATTTCCTTATCCACCGGACAACGTTTTGCGTTTGCCATGGTACCTACGAATTTTGCGATGAATTCAATATCTTTCTGCATATGCTCCATTTTCATAACCTTCCTCGTATCGTAGCTGTTATGAATGGTCGCCGTATTGTTTGGGGCAATTCTCGCAAAGGACACTGCTGGAACTCCCTTGTCTGCAAATGGGGTGGAATCACTGGAATATACCTCCTGATACGCCTTAATTCCAAAGCCCTCCACACTGCCGAAGTACTGCAGGTAGTGCACCAGCTTCTCTTCGGAAGTACAGCAGGCGATAAATTTGCCCATAATGCAGCCAATCATATCCAGATTGACATTCAGCACCACCCGTTTCAGTTCTTCTTCATGGTCTGCGGTATACGCCTTGGAACCAAGCAGTCCCCGTTCTTCCGAGCCACACCATATAAAACGCAGTCCGTAATGATGGTTTGTGTTTATAAACTTTTCCACCAGACCCAGCAGACCAACACTGCCGGACATATTATCGTAAGCACCCTGGGACAGAGAAGTGGAATCATAATGGGCAGTCAGCACAATGTACTCGTCACACTCTCCCGGCAGGTCTAAAATGACATTGTGTGATTTGCCTTTTGTTTCTTCCTGTTTTAAAACAATTTTCGCTGTCTTTGGCTCACTGTTAATCAGGGCAATGGCACTCTTTGCGTTAATATTTACGCCTGGAATTTTATTCCCCTTGCTGACGTAAGGACGCAGCTCTCTCTGGTCAATGTCCTCATCCACATAATTAGCGTTGCCGTCATACGTAATAAAACCGACGGCACCATTCTCCAGAATGTCCTGATACACCCAGTAGCCAAGATATCCGTCCACCATGACAATTTTGCCCCTGCATTCTGCCAGGGAACACTTATCATTATTTGGCATATAATAAAACGGGGCTTCTATTTCACTGCTGCCAGCTAACTTATAACCTTTGCATGGAATTTCCTTTCCATCCACAAAAAGCTTTGCCTCCTGAATATCAGCAACCTCTACTTCAAATTCTTCCAGATACGCCTCACCGCCAAGCTTCGCACACTGTTCCTTTAAGTATTCTGCACATTTTAATTCCTCTGCGCTGCCTCCGGTGCGGATGTAAGCGGTATCAAGAAAGTACTGCTCTAACTGCTTTGTGTCCATAATAGACCTCTCTTTTCTGATTTTTTGATATATTTCATCATTTGAAACAGTATATCATATTTCGACAAAAAAGAAAAGAGGAACTGAATTCCCTCACAGAGTAACCTCGTAAAAATGTTATTGTCCTGATATTCTGAATCAGATTACTTTTTCCTTGCTCTATTATAATAAGGAGTATACAATAGAACTAACAACAGCATTTAAAATGGAGGAATTTATGGATTACAATGTTTATATGCATGGGCAGATACTGGGTACTCATTCCTTTTGGCTGAAGGGAGATTTTTTACAACCCGATCAATATTCGGAAATAAAAGAAAAATACTTTTTACCTGGTGGAGAAACCGGAACTGCAGCAACTGTACTTGCTTCTCTTGGAGTGAATGTAAAAATTGACGGAACACATATCGGAACAGAGGTTGCACCACTGTTAGAAGAATTTTACAAAGACAAAACCGTGGATTTATCTTCTCTTTATTTTGATCCTGATTACGAGGGACTAATGGACTATGTAGTAATTGCAGGACTAGTGCGCTCCCCTATGGGTGTCTTTCAATCACTCTATGAGCCAGGTGCAAAAAAGCACTGGAATGTACCTAAAGAATCTGACATAGCTGGTTGTACACTGGCTGCTATCGACCCCTTCTTTTTGGATGAGACACAAATTGCCGCAGAACTTTGTGTAAAATACAATAAACCTTATGTTACCATAGACAGCTGCCACGACAGCTATCTTCACCAGCATTGTGCTGTCAATATTGTTTCCAGGGAATGCACCTGTTCCGAACGATATAAGAATAAAAGTCTCGAAGAAATTTACCTATTACTGACAGAAAATACTGATGGTCTTGTCATCATCACCCGCGGAGGTAAGGAACTACTGTATGGAAGAAAAGGGCAGACAATGAAACAAATGAAACCATTTTCTGTTGAAGTAAAAAGTACATTAGGTGCAGGCGATACCTTTAAAGCAGGATGTATTTACGGTCTGCTCAACCATATGTCTGATAATGAACTGGTACGTTTCGCAAGTGCCTGCTCTGCAATTGCCATATCAAGATTTCCTCTGCCGCTAAATCCTCCGACAATCGAAGAAGTGAAACGGTTGCTTAAGGAAAAATAGCACATTTTTCTTTTGCAAAATATAAAAAAATTTTTTCAATTCCCATCAACAAACAGCTTAAGGTTCACCAGGAATAAGTGAACCTTAAGCTTAACAATACAAACTTCCCGGCAAGATTCTTTACTACTGCTTCCTTTCAAACGTCTTCACAGCAAAAGACTTAAAAACCGCCTTTCTCGCCTCTTCCAACGATTCATACTCCCCTGCATGTATCATCTGTGCCACCAGATTCCCAATCGCTGTTGCTTCCGTTGGTCCCGCATAAACCGTCCGTCCTGTACTGTTTGCCGTCAGCTGGCTTAAATAATCTGCATTAGCACCGCCACCCACAATATTGATTGCCTCATAGCGTTTTCCAGTAATCGCCTCGATTTCTTTCACCGTCTGCCCGTAGCTCTCCGCCAGGCTCTGGTATACTACCGCTGCAATCTCCCCAGGAGTTTCCGGCACCTTCTGTCCGCTGTCTTTGCAATACTTCTGAATTGCCTGAATCATGCTGTCCGGTGCAAAAAAGCAGTCGTCATTGACATCCACCCTGGAAGGGAACTCCTTTTCCTGCTCCGCCATCTCGCAAAGCTCTGCAAAGGAATACTTTTTGTCATACTCCTTCCGTACCGACTGAATCATCCAAAGCCCCATAATATTTTTCAAAAAACGATAGCGGTACTCGTAGCCGCCCTCATTTGTGAGGTTCGCCTTATGGCTGGCTTCATTACAAATGGCTTCTGTACTTTCCACACCCATCAGCGACCAGGTGCCGGAACTGATGTACACCGTCTCCCTGCCCATACTTGGCACTGCCATCACTGCGGAACCGGTATCATGGGACGCAGGCAGTACCACCTGACACTGGAACCCAACCTCTGCTGCCACTTCTTCTGTTAAACTTCCAAGCACACTGCCCGGCTTCTTCATTTCCGGAAAGATATTCTTTGGATATCCTAACAGGTCTAACAATTCATAGTCCCAGTCCTTCGTCTGGGGACTCACCAGCTGGCCTGTGGTTGCAATCGTATACTCCACCGCTTTTTTTCCACTCAGCAGATAGTGAAAATAGTCCGGCATAAACAGCAACGTTTCTGCTTCCTCCAACAGCTCCTGCTTCTGCTTCTTTACCGCCATCAACTGATAAATGGTATTGTAAAGCTGCTTCTGGATTCCGGTCCGCTCATAAAGCTTTTCTTCCGAAATCAGCTTGTACACTTCCTCATCCATGCCCCTGGTACGGTTGTCACGATACCCTACTGCTTCACCGATTCTGCTGCCATCCTTATCTAGCAGAACAAAGTCCACACCCCAGGTATCTACCCCCACAGAAACCGGTATTTTATCAAGCTCCTTGCAACGTTTCATTCCTGCCTTGATGGAAGCAAACAATTCCTCCACATCCCAGCATTTGGTACCATTCACATCCTTCATGCCATTTTCAAAACGGTACACTTCCTCCAGCCGCATTGTTCCCTGCTCAACATATCCCAGAATATGCCTGCCGCTGGAAGCCCCAATATCAATTGCTAAATAATAGTTTCCCACTTTACCCTCTCCTTGTTTTATTTTCCGTTAGCGTTTTCACACCAACCTGCATTTTTCCCAGATTCAGGTGTCAAAAGCTTCTTAATCCCTGCCTGCAAAAACGGGGTGTCATATTCCTAAAAAACTTTATCACTTTCACTTGTAAAGTCATAAAAGCCGGAACATAACACCCTGTCTGATTTACTCGGTTTCTTCCGTATTATATTTCTTATAACCCGGATGCTTTCCGGTTACACCATACTTACCTCTCATACTGATGAGTTTGTCAATGTCCGGTCTGGAAATTTCCTTCGCACCACCCAGCAGATGTGCGGTCAACTGGATTTTTGCCCAAAGTTCCAGACTTTCCATACGGTAGTAAGCTGTAATCAAGTCAGAACCAACCGCCAGTGCACCATGGTTTTCCAAAAGCATAACATCATGCTCCGGCAGATATGGGCGGATGGCATTTGGCACTTCCTCCGTGGAAGGAGTTCCATAAGGAGTCACCGGAACACTTCCGATGGCAAGCACATCCTCAATCATCACATACTTATCCATATGTACATGAGCCACTGCAAAACCGGTTGCTGTCGGCGGATGGGCATGCAGCACAGCTCCTACATCCTCACGCTCCTTATAGCAGCAAAGATGCATTTTGATTTCGGAGGATGGACGGTAGCCCTCCTCTGCCTCTAAAATATTGCCATCCATGTCAATGATAACTAACTTTTCCGGTGTAATAAAGCTCTTGCTGATACCGGTTGGTGTAGCAAGCAGTTCGTTGTCGCTTACCTTTACCGTAATATTGCCGTCATTGGCTGCCACCCAGCCAAGCTGCCACATTTTATTGCAGATATCGCAGATCTGCTCTCTTATTTCCTGATATTTCATAAGTTCTGTTCTCTTTTCCGGGGTCATCATATAAAACAGGTTCTTCCTTACATTAGATACCCCTTTTTATTTTACTGAATTTATTTATACAAAGGACCATAGGCTGCACAGGCTCTGTAATCCTGACCTTCCTTATCCATACCAAAGGCATTCCATGCTGCCGGACGGAAAATCTTCTCCTCCGGAACATTGTGCATGCTCACCGGAATACGAAGCATGGAGCAGAGAGTAATCAGGTCCGCACCGATATGACCGTAGCTGATGGCACCATGATTGGCACCCCAGTTATTCATGACATCATACGCTGTCTTGAACGGACCTTCCTTGCCGTCACATCTTGGTGCAAACCAGGTACAAGGCCAGGTGTAGTCGGTACGCTTCCAAAGGGTATCCGTCACCTCTTCCGGAAGCTTTACTGTCCAGCCCTCTGCAATCTGCAGCACAGGACCAAGTCCCTTTACCAGATTCAGACGAATCATGGTTACCGGCATTTCTGCCTCAGTTACAAAACGGGAGGAAAAACCGCCTCCACGGAAATAACCGTAATCTGCCGCATTCCAGGTAGTTGCTTTCATAATAGCGTCCATATCTGCCTCATTCACTTCATACCAAGGCTTCATTACCGCATTGCCATCCGCATCCTTTGCCTGACCGTTGGCATCCAGACATGCCGCACCGGAGTTAATCAGGTGGATGATACCGCCATTTGCCAGTGCCTTGCCTTCCATATCGTAACCAGTTGCCTTCTTTACTGCCTCCGGACTCCAGTAGGTACGCACATCCGCAAAAATCTGGGCGCGGTTCGTCAGAAGCTTCATGAACAGCATACCAAGACCATTCAGTACGTCATTTTCTGTTGCTAAAATATAAGGTTCTCTTGGACCATTCCAGTCGAAGGAAGTATTTAACATTGCCTCCGGGAAGTCGCAGTTCGGATAAAAGTCGGTCCACTGACGCTGACCCTGGAAACCGGCAGCAATCGCATTGTGCCCAACCATTTCTTCCTCACAGCCCTCCGGAAGGTTCTTATTTCCATTCATTAAATCCTTGATAATGCACATCATCTTAACAACAAACTGTAAATCCGCATCTACTTCCTTCGGAGACTTCTGCACTGCCTCCGGATTCTTATCAAAACCGATAATGCACTTTTCCTTTGCCCAGGCATACGCCTTGTCAAACTCTGCCTTATCGTAAATGCCCTTTTCCATACGGCGGATAATTTCCACCTCATCCACGGATTCCACACGCATACCAAGATAAGACTCGATGAAATCCGGGTCAATAATGGAACCGCCAATACCCATACAGATGGAACCAATCTGTAAATAAGACTTGCCTCTCATGGTTGCCACAGCCACAGCCGCACGGCCAAAACGAAGCAGCTTTTCCTCTACATCCGCCGGAATATCCGTTGCATCCGCATCCTGCACATCATGTCCGTAAATACCAAAGGCCGGAAGTCCCTTCTGGGCATGGGTAGCCAGAACAGAAGCCAGGTACACCGCACCCGGACGCTCGGTACCGTTAAAGCCCCAGACACCCTTGATAGTTCCTGGGTCCATGTCCATGGTCTCTGCGCCATAACACCAGCAAGGTGTTACCGTCAGGGTAATTTCCACACCCTCTTTCGCAAAATAATCTGCACACTGTGCTGCCTCAGCCACACGGCCAATCGTTGTTGGAGAAATAACAACCTTTACCGGTTCTCCATTACTATATTTCAAATTTTCTTCAAATAACTTCTTCGCGGAACGCGCCATATTCATGGTCTGCTCTTCCAGGGATTCTCTTACCTTGAGATAACCGCGTCTGCCGTCGATGGTCGGACGAATGCCGATGACCGGATATCTGCCAATTAATCTGTTCTCTGCCATGGTAAAACTCCTTTCATTGTCAGGAAACTGTTACACCTGTTATCTTTTATTGGTAGCAGAATTCTCACCAATTATAAAGCTATTGTAACACCAACATAAAAGAAAAAATACCAACAAATTCCTAGAAAAGGAGCAGTACAAAGTGGACAAGTCCCCCTGTGTACTGCTCCTTCCGGCATACTTTCAAATGGTTATTCTTTTGTTTCCTTATTTTATAAAAGTTTCATTCCTGTGCTTCTCATCCAGATTATCCACAAAACGTTTCTTTATCAGTAGAAAATCCTCCAGATCCATCAGTACATGGTACAAAATTGCCCGGCTTTCAAATTCCTCCCGTGACTGTGGAAGCTTTTCCTGCTTCATCTGCTCCAAAATGGCATACAACCGCTCCAGCTGCATATCCAGAGCATGCATCTTTCCAATACTTTCTGTCACAAAATCCATAAATTCTGCAACCACCTCTGCCTGTTTTGGCATGGACTGCATTTTTTTCATTTCATAGTGCAGACTGTGTAACTCATCAATCTGCAGCAACCGCATTTCAAAATAGTCGATATAGTACTCCGGATGATTAGAAAAGGAATTGTTATTATATTCATACGCATCCTCAATATAATCCTTTACCTTCGCTTCCAGCTCATTTATATCTGCCCAGACGCTGTGCTTTAATGGTTCTTTCCGCAGATATGACGCCATATGGGTCAGAATTTCCTGCAGCCGTTCCTCCACATACTGCATATCCCGCAGCACTTTTTTCTGCGTTCCCCGATTATTGCTATAAAGACTCAGTACGACTGCTATGGTAATACCAATCAAAAGCAGCTGCAATTCATTTACAATAAACTGCCAGCTAAAATCTGCCTCTGTGAAAAAGTGGGCACCAATTACTGCATTTACCGAAATCGTAGCACCCCAGCCCATGGCCTCGCAAAAAAACACCATAATCAGAACAAAGACTCCATATTCCAGCCATCCACCGCCCAGATGATTGAACACCAGAAAACAGACCACTACAGAAAACAGAAATGTCACCACCCGGTACAAGGACAGCCGGATTGTTTCCCATTTTGTTGTCAGAATTGTGAGCAGGGTAATCGTTCCTGCAAAAATATCATATTTCAATCCCAGAATATTTGCAGCAACAATGGCAAGACCACTGCCCACCGCAATCTTCAAGGATTTGCTGCAAATACGCTTCACACGTTTTTTATCTTTCCGTATTTTCATAGGACCTCCCTTACTTTGTATCTTTTTTCTTCTGTCATACCATGTTATCTTCCCTATTTTAACATTTTCCTTTCTTCAATACATTACCCTATTAAAATAAAAAAAGAAGTCCGGAACAGCAGTCCCTTGTGCAAAAGGTTATTTGCATGTCTTATGTAAATATTTTTCTTTCGTAGCCAGACCACCCCTGAGATGCCGTTCCTGCTTATTCACATCCAACACCTTTCTGGCTTCCTCCGCCAGAGCAGGGTTGATTTTTAAGAGCCGCTCTGCCACATCCTTATGTACCGTAGATTTCGAAATCCCAAAGGCTTTTGCTGCCTGACGCACGGTGGCATTGTTGTCCACGATGTAATGTGCCACCTCCGCTGCTCTTTCCTCAATTTGTCTATACTTCACTGCACTGCAATTATTCACAAGCGCCCCCAAAGATTTGTGTTTGTACAGTGTATGAAGCACAACACAGATTTATGAGTAGATTAACTATTGAACAGCAGCTTTGCAACACTTATTTCTCGCGATTCCAATTCTTATAGTCGATAATCATAATAATTTCTTGAACAACTTGACGCATTTCAAACTTGAAGTCATTCATGTCGCTCTTTTTAGCTAAAAAGCGTCTATTATGCGCACTTAAATCCCCATATTTCTTTACCATTTTAATATAAGATTCTAGGTTTCTACTCACATTCCATTTATCAGATGAAATAAATCGTGGTATCAATTCACTTAAAAAGAAAAATTGCCCTTTATCATCCTTAATGTTCTCATCTATACCATATCTCTCAAAACATTCAATGATTAGTGTTTCAACTAGCTTTCGCATCATTACTAATACTGCATCATATAAGCAACACTCGAAACATTGATTCATCTGCTTAGCAGTCAATTTTATATAGTAAGGTGCCGTGTCAAGTATATCCAAAGGCAACAATTCATCCATGACTACCACTTCAATTTCTTCCGAAACTTCATTTTTTATTTTATCAACCATGCTTCGTTCTAAAGTGTACCCAATTTTATTTTTTAAAAAGATAGCATTTTTTCCTTTTGAATGACTAGACAAATATGCAGGAATATTAGAATATGGTTTAACACTTAATACCGAATAACATTCTTCGATTTGCTTTTGTTGTACTTGTTGCAAATTTTCAATGTATAAACAGTAGTATACAAAGTAAATTATCATCTCACTTGATGACTTTCTTAAGAACTCTGGTACTTTTTGAATGAAACCTTCTAGCTTACCGTACATTATTTATCCTTTCCCACCATGTCTCTATCAACATGATCCTCTCCTATATGGTTAATCTTAAATTTCCCAGCTTCTGAAGATGTATAATAACTTTTAAGATTTTTTGCATTCAATAATGCTTGCCCAATGTTGAAACTCGTACTCTCCCCTAAGGTTCTTAAAGCAGTAAATATTATATCTTTATCTACCACCTCTATTCCCTTAGTATCTTTTAACCACTTAGCAATTACAACTGTTTTGTCCTGAACATTTGACGGATTGTGATATATATAATACTCACTAAGTTCTTTTCGCTCACTCTGACTCAAATTTAATTCTACTAGATTATACGTTTCTATTACACTACTTTTTGACTTAGAAGTTTTTTTCTTTGCTCCTTTTCCGCCTTTTTCTTCAATTTCCCCACAAACAATTTTAGTAGCTAATTCAATACCTTTTTTCTCGATTCTAAAGTCATTCTGATTAACTGCTGAGATTAGTTTGTCAGAAATCAATGTCTTCACATTGCTTGAAAAATTCTTATTTCTTGTATCAGTATATCGATTTGTTTCTTTATAGCATTGGCGTAAATCTTCTCTAGAAAAAAACTGTGTTCCTTGCTCAGATTTGTAAAATGCGTAAACTAATAACCATTCACTTTCAGTCCGCGGTCCACCTGCTAAAACTACATTGGACAAACTTGGTATTTCTGTCTGCTCAGTCTCTTCATAACACTTCTCATCTATGCCTACCATATTTTCATTTTGAGTCTTTTTTTCTGCACTATCTGTAGGCACATTTACCACTATTCTGTTGCATTCACCCATACGCCCCATTCCGCTCTCCTTAAGAGAGTTGAATATTTCTTTAACACTTTCCGTTTCGCCCTCTAATTCAATCGCCATACCATTCCACGTTACCTTAATCTTTAATTCACTCATCATATGCTCCTTTCTTCTATTTGAACTTGTATTGCACTTCCTCCGGCAAATACTTCGCCAGTTCCTCTACCAACTCATACACCTTGGTCCCCGGTGCAATCTCCGTCGGCGTCTTCTCTTCTCCATCTCTTATGATTCGCTTCGCATATCGAATGGCCAGCTTCGGATTACCATACTCGAGAAGAATACCGAAGATATCCTTCATATTCTTCTGATACTTTCCGATTCCAAGTTCCTTGAACTTATCATTTAGGAATGTAATATACTCTGCTCTGTGATTGTTAGCGGTATAATATGCAAAGTGCAACAGGAACCAAAATTCAATACACTCATTACTCCATGCGGTATGATATTGCAATTCCGTATTCTCTTTGTTCAAACTCTCTGCACATTCCACAACACCGTTGAATCGTTCTGATGGAAAGCTATCCTTATCGTAAACGCACCAGATTTGCCCCTTTTTGATTTTGTTCTTCTTTACATAATCCTCTGCCATTCCAATCACACGCATGGTTTCTGCCTGACAAGGTTCAATTTCAATCAGCACCATATCCCTATAAATCGGATTCTCCTCCATCAACTTCTTAAATCCCATAAAGTATTGAGGTTCTGTCTGCTGACCTTCACAGAAAATATAGTATCTATATTGCTTCATCTCCAAATACTCTTGGCGACGCTTTTTCTTCCACTTCTCCATTCCGGCTTTTTTAGGCATT
>JAGBBW010000044.1 GCA_017938285.1 Lachnospiraceae bacterium | reverse complement strand
GTATGTAGTCTCGATTGGCTTTTCCTGCCGCACTCTTACAATATGCTCGGCAATATTTTTTGCAAACTGGTCCTCCCCGTAATCCTTTATCATGCGGAACAGTTCCCTTTCGCTGTACTCATTCACAATATCCTTTGCTGTCTTTTCCATCCGGTTGTCCATCCGCATATCCAGAGGAGCATCCACTTTATAGGTAAATCCCCGCTCTGCCGTATCCAGCTGATACGAAGATACACCAAGGTCCAGCAGTATCCCATTTACTTTGGAAATGCCAAGTTCATGCAGCACCTGGGGCATATTTTCATAATTGCTCCGGACAATCGAAACAAACGGAAACTCTTTCAGCCTTGTTCCTGCTGCTGCAATGGCGTCTTCGTCCTGGTCAATGCCAATAAAACGCCCCTCTCCTTTCAGCAGTTCACAGACACGCCGTGCATGTCCGGCCCCTCCCAGGGTTCCATCCACATAAATGCCTCCCGGCTGTACCTTCAGACCATCCACCGTTTCTTCAAACAATACAGAAACATGCCTGAATTCTTTTTCTTCATTCATCATGAATCTTCCTTTCCGGAAACACGGTAATGGTAATACCCTGTGCTTCCTTAGAAGCTAAGACCGAATTCTGACATATGCTCTGCAATCTCATCCATATTGTCATAGCAGTCGTTCTCTTCCCATCGTTCTTTGCTCCAGATTTCAATTTTGCTCAGTACGCCGACAAACACGACTTCCTTTTCCAGTCCGGCTGACTGACGGAGTTTTGCTGGAATCAGTATTCTGCCCTGCTTATCCACTTCGCAGGCGGCAGCACCTGCCATAAAGTACCGCTGAAGCTGTCTGGCTTCTTTATTTCCCGGAAGGTTTCTTAAACCCTCCACGAATTTTTCCCATTCTTCATAAGCATATACAAAAAGGCAGCCATCCAGTCCCTGGGTCACAACAAAATTGTCGCCTAATTCTTCACGGAATTTAGACGGAACAATAATACGTCCTTTCTCATCAATCGTATGATTGTACTCACCCATGAACATCCCGGCCCACCTCCTTTGCATACGGTGGTATTCCAGGTCAATTCTGCTCCATTTCACTCCACATTAACCCACAACACACCACTTCTTACCCCATTTTACCCCACTTCGCCCAAAAGTTCAATAGAAAATTATACAAAAAAAGAACATACCAACAATTTTGATATGCTCTTTCTGTGTTTTATTTACTTTTTTTTGCAAAACTAAAGTTTTTCGGACGTTCTTTTTTCGTAATCCGATCCTGCTTTACCCGGTCTGTCAGAATGGCGGCACCACACAGAAACAGTCCGGCAGCCACAAGATGTTCCAACGAAATCCTGTTTCCAATCATCCGGACAGAATCCATCCGGATAAATTCCAGACCAAACCGCAACGCACCATATCCCATCAAATAGACGGACAATGCCAGCCCTTTTATCTTTCCAACCCGGAACAATACCACCAGCAGCAGGAACAGCACAAGCAGAAGAACCATTTCATAGAGTGCCACCGGATGTACCTGAAGAGAATTCCCCCTTGTCATGGCTCTGGAAGCCTGGCTGAATTTCATCAGTCCTGCATCCACATCCCGGATGTCAACCTGCATGGCAAACCGTCCGCCGGAATAAATACCAAGATTGCTCCGGTCAAAAAAAGCGCCTGCCGCTCCCAGTATCTGCGCAAATACCAGTCCAGGTACCGCAGTGTCACAAATCTGCAGCCAGGACAGTTTCTTCTGCCGGCAGTATACAAACGATACCAGTATTCCTGCAATCAGCGCTCCGCTGAACGACATTCCTCCATCCCGGATATCCAGCACATTTGCCTGGTCACTGGCAAAATACTGCCAATGGGTAATAATATGGCCTGTCCTGGCACCAATTACTCCGGCAATTACGAGCCGGATAGCCAGATCCAGATAAATTTCGGTGTTCTGTTCTGTTTTTTTTGCCAGACACTCTGTAATAAATAATCCGAGAAACATTGCCAGCGCAAGAAGAATACCGGATAAGGAAATATGCAGTCCGAATACCTCGAAGCCTTCTGCCAGATGTTCCAGAAAAATATCCAGTCCCGGAAAATTCACAGGTCCGCCTGTCGTCAATACCATACTCAAATGCATTCCCTGCCTTTATACATTAAACCGGAACAGTACGACATCTCCGTCCTGAACCACATACTCCTTGCCTTCGGAACGAACCAGACCTTTTTCCTTGGCTGCATTAAAACTTCCACAACTGGTCAGATTTTCATAGCTTACGATTTCTGCACGGATAAAACCACGTTCAAAATCACTGTGGATCTTACCTGCTGCCTGTGGAGCCTTTGTGCCTCTTGTTATGGTCCATGCCTTTGTTTCCTTTGGACCCGCTGTCAGATAACTGATCAGGCCAAGGGTATGATAGCTGGCACGAATCAGCTTTTCCAGACCGCCCTCTGTCAGACCAAGCTCGTCCAGAAATTCTTTCTTATCTGCTTCATCCAGCTCTGCAATTTCCTGCTCAATCTGGGCACAGATAACGAACACTTCCGAACCTTCCCCTGAAGCAAATTCTTTTACCTTTTTAACAAACGCATTATTTGCGCCTTCATCTGCCAGATCGGAATCCTTTACATTTGCTGCATAGATTACCGGCTTTCCTGTCAGCATATTGTACTGGGAGTAAAATTCCTCTTCCTCCTCATCCAGAAGTTCAAACGTCTTTGCCATTTTTCCAGCTTCAAGATGCTTCATCAGACGCTCAATCATGGCCGCTTCTTTTGCCAGGGTTTTATCATTCTTTGCACCTTTTACTACTCTGGAATTTCTTCTTTCCAGTACTTCCATATCAGAGAAAATCAGCTCCATATTAATGGTTTCAATATCTCTTACCGGATCAACGGAACCATCTACATGAATGATGTTGGAGTCTTCAAAACAGCGTACCACATGTACGATGGCATCTACTTCACGGATATTGGCAAGAAACTGGTTGCCCAGACCTTCGCCTTTGGATGCACCCTTTACCAGACCGGCAATATCAACGAATTCCACTACCGCCGGCACCACTTTTTCTGAATCATACAGCTTGCCCAGCACATCCAGTCTTTCATCCGGCACCGGAACAATGCCGACATTCGGGTCAATCGTACAGAATGGATAGTTGGCAGATTCCGCACCTGCCTTTGTCAAAGAGTTAAATAATGTACTTTTTCCAACATTCGGAAGTCCTACGATTCCTAATTTCATATGTTTTGTTTCCTTTCCTGTTTCACTTTATTTATCCTGGGATTCCACGACAATAAAAATTCCTTTGCAAAATTCCACTACCGCTTCTTCCTCCGTAATTTCATTACTGATTCCCAGTGTACGTTCTCTGTAAAATGTCAGATTCTGCACCGGGTACTTAAAGCCTGACAGTGTAACTCCCTCTACCGTGTCAGAAAGAGGCAGCAGGGAAAGATAGTCTCCACAGGCTTCTTTTCGTTTCAAGACAAAGCCTTTGTTTTTTAGATACAGTTTATTGTTTTCATTCCAGAGTTCTGCCTCAACCCCCTGTTCCAGAAGACCCTGCAGCAGAAAAATATTGGCAAGGC
>JAGBBW010000043.1 GCA_017938285.1 Lachnospiraceae bacterium | reverse complement strand
GCTAGAAAGGTATCCAGACTCACTAAGGCTGTTAATACTATCGCTTAATATGCATAAAAAGCCATCAGGCTTGTCAGGACGCCGTAGTGAACTACGGCGTCCTTTTGTGTACATAAGCACGTAAAAGAAATATAAGGAGGATTATATGAAAGTAAATTCTGTTAAGGGAACCAACGATTATTTGCCAAAGGAAACCGCCCTGCGTGACTATTTACAGGGAAAAATTTTAGAAACTTACCGCTCCTGCGGTTTTGAACGTATTACTACTCCTATTCTGGAAGATATTGAAAATCTGGACAAGAGCGAAGGCGGTGAAAACTTAAACCTTCTTTTTAAGATTTTAAAGCGTGGTGACAAACTGCAGGAAGCTATTGAAAAAGGAAATCCGAAGGAGCTGTCCGACATGGGACTTCGTTACGATCTCACCCTGCCGCTCTCCCGTTACTATGCCTGCAACCGCAATAACTTAAGCACACCATTTAAGGTAATCCAGATTGATCGTGTATTCCGTGCAGAGCGTCCGCAGAAAGGCCGTCTCCGTGAATTTGTGCAGTGTGATATTGATATTTTAGGCTCCTCCTCCACCAACTGCGAAGTAGAGCTCATTGACACCACAGCCAAGGCATTATTAAACATCGGCATTGAAAATTTCAAAATCCGTATCAATGACCGCCGCATTTTAAAGAATTTAATTTCTGCCGCAGGATTTGCAGCAGAAGACGCAGACAGTGTCTGCATTACCTTTGACAAGATGGACAAAATCGGTGCAGACGGTGTCCGTAAAGAATTACTGGACAAGAATTTTGCAGCTGAAACCGTAGAGAAGTTTGTTTCCATGATGGGCATTACCCCATTTACATTAGAAGAAGCAAGAAAATACTGTGAAGATACTGCTGCCATTGACAGTGTTGCTTCCATTATTGATACTGTCAGACAGTTATCCGGCGACCGTTACCAGATTGAATACGACCGTTCCCTGGTACGTGGTCAGGGGTACTATACCGGTACAATTTTTGAAGTTGAGTCCCTGGACTTCGGCAGTTCCATTGCCGGCGGCGGCCGTTACGACAACATGATTGGCAAGTTCATCGGTGAAAGCGTTCCGGCCGTTGGCTTCTCCATCGGCTTTGAACGTATTGCCAGCATTTTAATGGACAAACAGGCTAAGCTGGAAGGCACCCGTCCAAGACTGGCAGTGATTTATCCGGCAGATGACGTGGTTGCTGCCATTAAAAAAGCAGACGAATACCGTGACGAATATGATGTGACCTTATATGAAAAACCAAAGAAAATCGGCAAACTGTTTGGCAAGCTGGAAGAATCCGGTTATTATGGCTGCCTGATTCTGGATGAATCCGCAGAAATCAAAGTTCTGGGATAAAGGTCATATGACAGTGATTCCGGTAGGCAAATAAACCACTTTCAAAAAAGGATACCTTTACAGCCCCTCCGTTAAGGAGACACTGTAAAAGTATCCTTTTTATTTCATTTCAATCTGAACAGCATCATTTCTTTACCGACGAATACCAGCTGCAAAATTCAATACATGTTCTGCCACTCTCTGCAGTTCCCCTCTTGTAATACCTTCTTCTTTTCCTAATGTCTCCAAAAGTGTACCATCCGAAACATAGGTTTTGATTTCCTTCTCTCCGGAGCCTTCATTTCCCGGCATCAGCACATCCACACCGGCACGTACCCGGTAGGCATTATCACGGATGGAAGGAAATTCCGGACTAGGTGACTTCTGCATCCACCAGTCGGTTATAATCACACCATCATAACCCCATTCTTTCCGCAGTACCGTAACCGCAAGGTCATAATTATAGTGACTCCATACCCCGTTTATTTTATTGTAGGAAGTCATAATATTTTTCGGATGCCCCTCTTTCACACAGATTTCAAAGCCTCTTAAATAAATTTCCCTCAGAGCACGTCCGGAAACCCTGGAATCATTCTTATTTCTGCGGATTTCCTGGTTATTGCAGGCAAAATGCTTCGGACAGGCAGCACCTCCTCTGGACTGGATGCCACGGACTGCCGCTGCTGCCATTTTACCAGAAACTAATGGGTCTTCGGAGAAATATTCAAAATTTCGGCCGCACAGTGGGTTCCGGTGAATATTTAACCCTGGAGATAAAATCACATCCACATCAAAACGAACTAATTCGTCCGCTATTTTTTCAAACAGTTTTTCCACCAGTTCGTCATTCCAGGTACAGGCCAGTGCCGTTCCACAAGGAAGCAGGGAAGTATAGCGCTTAATACGGAGTCCCGCCGGGCCATCTGCCGTAATCACCGCCGGTACCCCCTTTTCCCGAAGGGACGGCAGAAATCCGGCATAATCTCCGGCATTTCCTGATACCCCAAGAGGCCGGTCCATACCTCCCTCTCCTCTGGTAAGTGCCTCTAACTCTTCCTCGGTCAGCTGTGCAATAAAATCCTTTATGGCAGCACTTCCATTTTTTACCTGTTCAAACGTAATACCTCTGTCACCGGTAAACGGAATTTCCTCCGGCATTCCATTCAGAATCCGCTGCTTCATATCTACAGTTCCCAGCGGTACACTTTCTTTTCCCTGTACCAGTACACCATCCTGCTCCACCGGAATGATACGTTCCAGCGGCTCCTGTACCGGACAAATCTGCTCCAGTTTCCGGTAGGTTCTCAGTTCTGTAAATTCCGTACCTCCGGCATTCCGGTAAACCAGACGGCCATTTTCTCCACTGACACCAACAAAAAACCAGTACTGTCCCGGCTCTGTTACATACGTGTCCGGATGTCCGGTCTTTCCGGTATCATCAAAGCACGCCATCTGCTCATGAGTAATACGGAAAATCAGCACATCATCCTTCCCCGGTGATAATTCCTCGGTTTTCTGGTAAGCCATCAGGGAGCGTTTTTCTCTTCCAAGTACCCCCTGTGGCGCTTCCATATACACCTGCACTACTTCTTTTCCCGGCAGTTCCCCGGTATTGGTCACCCTGATATGAAGTTCCACAAAATCTTTCTTTGTATAAAATTTCAGCGGCACCACATCAAATGTCGTATAGGACAGGCCATAACCAAAGGAATACAGAATTTTTTCCCTGGCAAAGGTTTCAAAATAGCGGTAACCCACATAAATATCTTCTTCATAATGATTAAAATCCGGGCCTCCAAAATTCGACGAACTTGGATAATCTTTATACTCTGCTGCAATCGTATCAGTCAGTCTGCCGCTTGGGTTTTCTTTGCCGGACAATACATCTGCCAGGGCATTTCCGGTTTCCATACCGCCAAGCCACATATAAAGAATGGCACTGAAGTTATACTCCCTGGTCCAGGATAAATCAATAATATTGCCACAGTTTAACACCAGAACCGTTTCTTCAAAATGCTTTGTCACCAGAGAAATCATATTCTTTTCTTCCTCTGTTAAATAAAAACTGCCCTCGCCCAGATAATTTTCACGGTCTTCTCCGGCAGCACGTCCCAGAAACAGCACGGCAGCATCCGAATCTTTGGCCGCCTGTGCCACCATTGCTTCCTCTACCGGCATTTCCGGATAAAAGTATGGCCATTTGCCCCACTCTTTCCCCGGAGAAGCGATATGTTCCGGTTTGTGGCACCATTCCTCATATACCTGCACCAGTGTTTCATTCAGCTTGATTTTTTCACAGGCACGCAGTCCTTCCAGAATAGATACCTGATACGACGGATGAACGTCACCACCGCTGCCGTAACCAACAAAAAACGTATCTACATGACAGCGTCCAAACAGGGAAATTTTTTTCCCTCTGCCAAACGGCAGCACACCGTCATTTTTTAACAACACACAGCCTTCTGCTGCACTTTTTCTGGCAAGCTCCGAAATACCTGGCGTAATTATTCTTTCCCCCTGGATATCATCATTTAGTTCCTGCTGTAAACCGTTGTCCAATAAATCTGTACTCATAAGTCCTGCTCCTCCTTAACGATTGTTGATGTTCAGAGACTCCCTAAGACTCTCTGGAAATGCCCCTATTGCTTCTATTACAGGGGATGTCTTTTCGTTGTGTATAAAGAACATTATCAAGGATAAGTAGATATTCCATGACATTTTTCTTTTTTTAGTTTCAATTGAACTGTAGGTTTGACGGCTTATTCCGACGATGCTACAAAGTTCTTCTTGTGTGATACCAATCTTTGCTCTCAGAGAAGGAAGTT
>JAGBBW010000005.1 GCA_017938285.1 Lachnospiraceae bacterium | reverse complement strand
CTTCTGGTTTCTGAGCTGCGTGAACATGCTCTGGGCCAGCGTATACATGTAACTTGTTAATCATGCTTCTTCCTAAAGGTCCCTTTGGAAGCATTCCCTTAACTGCAAGCTTGATAACTTCAGCGGAATCCTTAGCCATAAGTTCCTTTAATGTGGTCTCTCTCATACCACCAGCGTAATCAGAGTGATTGTAATAAATCTTCTGATCCATCTTCTTACCTGTAACCTTAATCTTGCTAGCGTTTACAACGATTACGTAATCACCAGTATCAACGTGTGGTGTGAAAATCGGCTTATTCTTACCTCTTAAAACCTTAGCAATTTCAGATGCGAGACGTCCTAATGTCTGGCCTTCAGCATCTACTACATACCACTTTCTTTCAATGGTAGCTGGGCTTGCCATAAAAGTCTTCATTGCGTTTCCTCCATTTCAATCGTTTCTCTTATGATTTCTGCACTGGGCAGGTCATAAATCTTCTTCCATTTCTGTGCCGGACCTTTCGGAAACCTTTTGTTTCCGCCATCCAGCGCCAACGTGTTACATTATATCGGAGGAAACTTTTTCTGTCAATCATTTTTTTTCATTTTTTTCTTTCTTTTTTTGAATTTTCTTTTTTGACATGGCTGAATATCATTTTTCAAATGACATTCAGCCATGTCTTTGTTTTTTCTCTTAAAGTTGTACAATCCACCAGAGTTTTTCAGGGAAGCAGTGAATTAATCCGTACTTCCTTAGAGCGTGTTTGAAAATTTATTTCCAGCACTGTTCTGCCCGCAGCAGCCAGTTTTCTCCGGTTTCCGTGGTAAGATAATCATCCGGATAAAATTTCTGGTTCCCAATCTGGTAACCGGACAAAATTCCCTGCTCATATAAATAGGCAATTGCTTTTTTTTCTGAACCGGAGCAGTTCTTTACATCTACAGCGTATTTTTCCGCTGACCGCACAGAAGTACCGCTTCCATTTTCCCCCATCACTTCTGCTGCCAGCCACAGAGTCAGAGCAGCTTCCTTCCGTGAAATCGGGGCATTGATATCCAGATTCTGAATGGTTACCCCGCAAAAAAGGGCTTTCAGTGCAAATTGCGTAAACAACGTCATTTCATTTAAACCACGCCTTTTTATCTCCGGCTCCATCCGCTCAATTAAGTCATGGGCAAATTCAAAATACGTCACATACGCATCAGAATGATTAATCACCGGAACCTGTCCAAAAATTTCCGCCGGATAAGTGAATGCCTGTTCTGCTTCTTCCTGTTTTTTTTCTGCCTCTTTCAGGATATCTTCCTGAACCGGCACTACTTTCTGGATATCCTCTGCCGGACTACTCCCTGCCACCGTATCCAGACCTTTCTGAAGCAGTTCCTGTGACAAAACTCCTAAAGCAGTCTCTTCTTCTGTTCCATGGTCCTCTGTCTGTACCGCTTCTTCCGTTTTCTTCGTTATTTCTTCCCGTTCCTGCCCCTTCTGCTTTCTATTCTCTTCTTTTTGTTCTGAATACTGCTGTTCTTTTACCAGATCTGACATCCTGCGCTCTATTTCATTTCCCACATCCGTAAGCAGTTTTTCTGCAACAAAAAACACGCTGTTCTCCGAATCACGGACCAGCGTGTTATCCTTTGTAATATATTCTGCCCATTCACCTTCATTTATCAGATGAAAATAACCGTACCCCGCCAGACATCCCGCCAGCGCACAAAACAAAAACATCAGCTTCCATAAAAAACTCCCTTTCACGTCACCCTCGATTCCGGGAGTTATGTACTCCCTGTTTTACTATGGAGGCGTATCAGACAGGGCTGGCTACCGTTCCTTCAAATGCGGGTATTCAATTCCAATTAACATCAGCCCCTGGGCCGGTGCAGTCGGACCTGCCGCTTCCCTGTTTTCTGCCTCTAAAATAGAGGGTATACAATTTTCCGGCATTTCATTCATGCCAATTTTAATCAGTGTTCCGGCAATAATACGTACCATATTATATAAGAAGCCGTTGCCCCGTATACGAATGGTAATCAGATGGTCTTCTTTTATAATATCCAGTGAATAAATGGTCCTTACATGGTCCTGCACCTGGGTATGGGTGGAACAAAAGCTGGTAAAGCAGTGTGTCCCAAGAAAATCCTGTGCTGCCTGGCGCATGGCTTCCACATTCAGGTTTTTATACACAAAATGGGTATACTTACGGTTAAACGGCTGAATAAAATCTGCATTCCAGATTTTATACTCATACGTTTTATAACTATCACAATGGCGGGGATGAAAATCCAGCGGTACTTCTCTGGAGGACTGTATAACAATATCTTCCGGCAGACTGCGGTTCAACGCATAACAGATTTTTTCCGGTGGAATCCTTGTTTCTGTATCAAATACTGCTACATTTCCCATAGCATGTACACCGGAATCTGTACGGCTGGCTCCAATCACTTCAATTTTTTCCCCAAGAAGTCTTGACAATTCCCGGTTAATGACTTCTTCCACTGTAATCTGATTTGGCTGGGACTGCCAGCCACAGTATTTTGTGCCTTCGTAGGCCACTACAATCATAATCCGCTTCATAGAGTATCCTTTTCCTTTTAAACCAGCAGCATCTCCCAGAGTCTGGTCAGGCCTACCAGCGTAACAACATAGACGACCAGACCAAGATATGCCATTCCATCCTGCCTGGTGTACTTTAGTGGTTTCATCCGTGTCCTTCCCGTACCGCCCCGGTAACACCTTGCCTCCATTGCCATGGCAAGATCATTCGCCCGTCGAAACGCTGAAACAAACAGGGGAACCAGCACCGGAACCAGCGCCTTCACTCTCTCAACCAGCTTTCCCTCTTCGAAATCTGCACCTCTGGCCTGCTGTGCCTTCATAATCTTATCTGTTTCTTCCAGAAGAATCGGAATGAAACGCAGTGCAATGGACATCATCATGGAAATCTCATGCACCGGTACATGTATCTTTTTTAATGGTGCCAGTCCGGTTTCCAATCCATCCGTCAGCTGATTGGGTGTCGTTGTCAGTGTCATTAAAGAAGAGCCAATAATCAAAAACGTCAGACGTAAGGACATAAACACCGCCGTCTGAATGCCCTCTACTGTAATTTTCAAAAATTTCCACTGCCATAAAATACGTCCTTCTGTCAGGAACAGATTGAACACTACCGTAAACAGCATAAGCATTATAATCGTTTTCAGACCGCGGACAATAAAGGAAAATGGCACCCTGGACAGCTTAATTGTCACTGCCAGAAAGACCCCTGCTATCACATATCCAATCAGATTATTGAACAGGAACAAAGAAATCAGGAACGTCAGTGTCCCCACCAGCTTGACCCTTGGGTCCAGCCGGTGCAGCACAGAATCTGCCGGATAATATTGTCCTATGGTTATATCACGTATCATATCTTTCTTTTATCTCCAATCCAGCCAAGAATCTCCTTTTTTGCCTCTTCCACCGTTGTAGCCTCACCAGCCGGAAATCCTTTTTTTCTTAATTCCTGCATAACATAAGTTACCTGTGGTGCCGCAAGTCCCATGTTCTCCAGTTCTTTATAATGAGAAAACACTTCCTTGGGCGTCCCGTCAAACTGCACGCTGCCATGATCCATAACAATCAGGCGGTCCACATACTTTGCCACATCTTCCATACTATGGGAAACCAGAATCACCGTAATCTTTTGTTCCTTCTGAATCTTCGCAATCTGATCCAGAATTTCATCCCGTCCCATCGGGTCAAGTCCTGCCGTTGGTTCATCCAAAATAAGTACTTCCGGCTTCATGGCAAGCACACCTGCTATGGCAACACGGCGTTTCTGTCCACCTGATAACTCAAACGGGGAAGCGTCATACAACTCCTCTGAAATTCCTACCATCTTAATTGCTTCAAAGGTACGCAGATTTACTTCCAGCTTAGGAAGTTTCATATTCTTTGGCCCAAATTCCACATCCTTTACTACCGTTGTTTCAAACAACTGATGCTCCGGATACTGAAATACCAGCCCCACCCTGGTCCGCAGATTCTTCATGCTGAAATCCTCATCATAAATATCACGCCCATTAAAATAGATGGAACCACTGCTTGCCTTAATCAGACCGTTTAAATGCTGAATCAGCGTAGACTTACCAGAACCGGTATGACCAATCAGACCAATAAACTGTCCATCCGGAATGGTCAGATTAATGTCTTTTAATGCATGCTTTTCATAAGCAGTACCAGCACTATATATATAATTCACATGATCCATTACAATTGGCATTTTTATCCTCTTTTCTCTTTCAGACGGCACAATGCTTCCGTAAATTCCTCTACGGACAAAATTCCATCCGGCAGCGGTACTCCGGCTTTTTTCAATTCCCAGGCAAGTTCTGTGACCTGTGGCACATCCAGCCGATGCTCTTTTAACTCCTCTACTCTGGAAAATACTTCTTTCGGAGTCCCCTGCATTACAATCTTTCCATCATCCATGACAATTACCTTATCTGCATGGATGACCTCGTCCATATAGTGGGTAATTAAAAGTACGGTCACCTTTTCCTTTTCATTCAGTTCATGAAGTGTCCGGATTACTTCTTTCCGCCCGCTTGGATCCAGCATGGCAGTCGGTTCATCCAGTACAATACACTTTGGCTTCATTGCCATAATACCTGCTATTGCCACTCGCTGCTTCTGACCACCTGATAATTTATTCGGAGAATGGCTCCGGTACTCTGACATACCAACCGCCCGGAGGCTTTCTTCCACTCTCACCCAGATATCCTCTGTCGGAACACCCAGATTCTCCGGACCAAACGCCACATCCTCCTCCACAACCGATGCAATAATCTGGTTATCCGGATTCTGGAATACCATACCTGCAGACTGCCTGACCTCCCAGATATTGTCCAGGTCAGAAACATCTTTACCATCCACAAACAGAGCCCCCTCCGTTGGCTCCAGAATGGCGTTAATCTGTTTGGCAATCGTTGACTTGCCGGAACCGTTATGCCCAAGGATGGCGACAAAATCACCACGCTGAATATCCATGGTAACACCATCCACTGCCCGGATTATACTTTCCACATTACCTTCTTCATCCCGACGAATATATTCAAATACTAGATTTTTTGCTTCAATCATTTCCATACTACAATTTTATCCTTTACTGATTCCTTTGATACGAAAAGCAACCGTAATTTTTTGCAAATTTACGCATTATGTAGTTTATGATAGCACAAAAGTCAGGGTTAGACAAGTAAAAAGTCAAGGAAAACTTTATTACTTTATAACAATTAAAAAAAAAGCCTTCAAAAGCTTCCGCTCTCAAAGACTTACCTAAAACGTGCGTGAGAAGATTCGAACTCCCGACACCTTGGTCCGTAGCCAAGTGCTCTATCCAGCTGAGCTACACGCACACAATCTTTCCTGTAAAAACTTTTTACAGGAAAGATTTCATGCCGGCGACCGGAATCGAACCGG
>JAGBBW010000042.1 GCA_017938285.1 Lachnospiraceae bacterium | reverse complement strand
TGGTAGAACCTGTCGCCGGAGTCCTTGGTGCCCTGCTGGTCGTTTATATGGAGCCGGTTCTGCCCTATGCCCTTTCTTTTGCCGCCGGAGCCATGATTCTGGTAGCTGTGCATGAACTGATTCCGGAATGCCAGAGAAACCAGAAAACCCAGCCATATACTGCTACCATGGGGATTGTACTGGGATTTGCTGTTATGATGCTCCTTGACGTCATGCTTGGATAATGCACCGGTCAGCGTCTCTGCAGTTTACCCACCAGCCGCCGGAATTCCTCTTCTATATCCCTGATTTCATTGTACCAGACCGTTCCAAACGCCTCCGGAAGAGCAAAATTTAAGCTGGAACACACAATCACCGGAATGGCAATCCCCTCCTGACGGAGCCGTTCCAGAAGCTTCTGTCCGGCTTCCGTATCAGCCACTGCTCCGCTCTTTAACGGATAGTGCATATCTGTTACAATCAAGTCAAAAGCTTCTCCCGTTTTCACTGATTCGTAAATCAGTTCCAGACCACTCTGCTGGTCTGTTACATATTTTACAGTTTCTATGCCACAATTCTGCAGAATGCGGGTAATCTTTGCGAGCTTCCATGGACTGTCGTCCAGAATCAGTGCTTTCATAGAACTTCTCCTTCCTCTGTTCCTGCTTTCCATTTAATCATTTCTGGCTTTTTACTAAAAACGGTTCTTGCCTTACCAATTCATACGCCTCTACTTTCAAACAACCTCGCCGCCAGTTCCTCATACTCCTTCAGCTTATTCGCTTTAACCATTTTCTTCACCAGCCGCTCCTCTGGAAACTGCTGGCCCAGGAAACCCCACAGCTCTTTCATTTTAAACAGGACGTTCGTTGCATCGCCGTTCATCTGCGCCAGATATCCCTGCAACAGCAGGTCATGGTATTTCTTTAACTGCGCATGGGAAATCTGGTAACCATTCCATTCTTTGCCCTCTGCCATACAGTTTTCATACGCTTTCAGTTCCAGCACCAGCTCCGGGTTTGCCAGCAGTCCCCGTCCCAGCATGACTTTTTTTACCGTTGGAAACAATTCTTTGATGCGGATATAATCCTCCAGACACCAGATATCTCCGTTGTAGCAAAGGGAATGCGGACACTCCCGCACTGCCCCGGCAAACACCTCCAAATGCGGTATCCCTTTATAAAATTCCTTCTGAACCCTTGGGTGGATAATCAGCTCAGACAGCGGATATTGATTATAAATACGCAGAATATCCGGAAACTCCTGCACATCTTCCAGACCAAGCCGGGTTTTCACGGAAATCCGTGGATAGCCTGCCCCTTCTTCTCCCGGCTTTCCCTCCGATGGGGCTGCTTCCACTGCGGAAAACACCTCATCAAAGAAGCGTTCCAGCTTGTCCGGCTCTGCCAGAAAACCAGAGCCTTTCCCCTTGGAAACCACCGTTCTGGACGGACAGCCCAGATTCAGATTCACTTCCTCATAGCCATACTTTTCTTTTAATTCCCTTGCTGCCCACAAAAACAACTCCGGTTTATTTGTCAGCACCTGGGGAACCAGTGGCACTGTTCCATTATTATCCCCTGTTACATCCCGGTGCTCCTTCGGATTGACCGCATGGTGCTGGTTCGGGGAAATAAAGGGCGTAAAATACCGGTCCATGCCCGGATAACAGGTATGATGCACCTGCCGGAAGGTATACCCGGTGATTCCTTCCATTGGGGCAAAATAAAATTTCATTGGTTCCACTGTATTTTCTCCTGTCATTTTGTATTCTTCCCTGTTACGTCATGTTCCCCGCTCTGTTCTGTGAATTCCGGCCGCTTCAAAATATAGTCCGCATAGTTTTCCATCACTACCAGCTGTTCTGTCCCATCCTCTGCTGTTTCCACCAGACCTTCCAGCAGCAGCCGCACCACTATCGCAGCCGCTCCCTGAATAGTTTTCAGGCAGGGACGCTTTTTATAATATTCCTCCGTTCTTGCCTCCGGTGTCGTATCTCCCGGAACAACTTTCTTTCCCTGCTGGTCCAGACCCAGCAGCTCCCGGCAGATATAAGTCCCCCGGTTTTCTTTTTTAAACTCCGCTGCCAGCCGCTGTACCACTTCATAATTATTCTTCTTTGCCGTCTGGTCTTTGCCTTCGGTTGCCCCTGTCAGCATGCCTGCCACCAGAAACATACCACTGGCTGCACCACACGTTTCCCGCATACGTCCGATTCCTGCTCCAAACGATGCAGCCACCCGGCACGCAGTTGCCTGATCCATACCGAATAAATCTGCATAAGCCGCAAAAACAGACTGGCTGCAGTTAAACCCCTGTTTAAATAATTCTCCTGCCTGTTCTACTCTTGATTTCATCCTCATCCTCATTTCCGAGCAATCTGTTGCGAAAAGACAACATGGACCACTCTTTTATATTATGTAACTATGAAGCTGCTGAATAGTTACGATATTATTTTTACCATCTGTTATGGATTATAACCACACATCGGCCATTTGTGCCATTGTTACACACTTTTTATTATAAAGCAAACTTTTTTATATTACAAGAAAAAGCCATGGCAGCATCTTACTTCTGAACCACCATGGCTTTTTTCTTATTCTGTTTTATTTTCCGGCATAAGAACCATTATGAAAGTTTAAATTTATGCACCTCAGAATCCAGTTCCTCGGAAACCTTCTGGTTTTTATTTGCCTGTTCTTCCAGATTCATCATATTCTCTGTCAGACCGGATACCGTTTCCGTTACACCGGATACACCCTTGGCATTTTCGTCCATGGCAAAATCCACTGACTGGATGGCATCATCCACGGCAGAGATGGTTCCCTGGATGGAAGCCGCCTGCTCTTTAAAGTGTTCCATGGTTTCCTGCAGACTTGCTGCATCCTGCTGATAAGCTTCACAGGTCTCCACCAGCTTATCATAGCCATTCATTGCTGTTGTTTCAATAAATGTCACCATGTTTCCGGTTTCCGTAGAAAGTGCCTCCACTGCTTCCATAACATCCTTGCTTACCTGCTGGATTTTTGCTGCTGCATTGGCAGAATTCTGGGCCAGCTTACCAATTTCTCCGGCAACAACCGCAAAACCACGGCCTGCCTCTCCGGCTCTGGCAGCCTCTATGCTGGCATTCAGCGCAAGCAGATTTGTTTCCTCTGCAATTTCCAGAATGTTTCCGGTAAGAACTTCAATTTCTGCTGCTGCCTTGGAACGCTCCATGGCTTCTCCCGCACGCTCTGCCATTTCTTTTGATTTTTCCCTGGCAATTCCCTGTTCCTTTGCCACTGCAGCTTTAATGTCCTGGGCTTTTTTATTAATCTGCGTCGTATATTCTGCCCCCTGGTTTGCACTGGCTGCCATGTCACTGATTGCTTCATTCATGACACCAACCGACTCTGTGACCTGATCTACGGAAGCAGATGTTTCCTCAATGGCAGCATTCATTTCCTCCATAGTGGCAGAAACATCCACAATACTTTCCTTTGCCTCTACCATTCTATGCAGCATGGTTGCGGAAGCCTCCGATAAGGAAGCGGAATCCCCTGCCACATGCACCATAATATCCCGGATATACGCCAGCAGTTCATTAATCAGACCGCCCATCACTTCCATTTCGTCTCCGGTACGTACCGTAAGTTTCTGGGTCAGATCACCATCGCTGCTGATTAACTCTTCCAGCTTATTATTTACTACTTTCACGCTCTTAACAATACGTCCTGATGCAATAAATAAAACGATCAGGGACAGCGTACAGCCTAATAATACAATCAGAATAATCAGTATCTTAAGATTGGTCAGTTCCTGTTTCAGCTCTGAAGCGTCACAGTCCACGCCAAGCGCACCTACCACATTGCCTTCATAATCCGCCAGCACTACATACGAAGTAATCAGCAGTTCTCCATTCACTTCCCTGATTTCCGGAAGCGGCAGGTTTTCCCCAAGTTCAAACACAGATTTCATTTCCTCATAGGAAAGTCTGTATTCATCACCAATTGCTGCATGATTTTCTGCCTTTGTACCATCTACACCGTAGTATACTTTTTCACCATCTGCATACAACGTGTACATATACTTTGCACCACTTGCATCCCGCAAATCAATCAGAGTATTACGCATACCTGCATACATGGTCAGACGTTCTGAACCTGGTGCAAACCGCGCCAGTACATTCTTATCAATCTGCTTTTCCGAGACAGAGCCTATCGCCACTGCCTCTTCTGCTGCCAGGTTTAAAACTTCCTTTTCCATGGTACTGTATGCCGTCAGTCCAATGATTGCCGAAACCAGCACAACACACACTGCGGCAATCAGCATAAATTTCTGACGTATACCTAAAATTCTGACTTTACGCTTTTTCATAACAAACTCCTTCTCTCCATTGTGCTGTTCTGACCTGTCTGTTTCTAACTGCCAGACCTACGCTGTTGTACTGCCAAAACCCCCATTTCGCAGTTCCGTTACTTCATCATCCTCTGTAATTCCAAATGGCAGGAAAATTCCCTGGGCAAAACCAGTGCCGGCTTCCAGCTCCAGTACCTTTCCCTCATTGGAATCATTCGTGAGTTTGATAAAAATGTGTCCTTCATTATCCGAGAAATAATAATCACTGTCAATAATCCCGACCGTGTTATTTAGCTGCAGACGGAATTTAAACCCAAGTCCGCTGCGTGGAAAACACATTAACACATAATCCTCCCGCATGGACGCCCGGATTCCGGTCGGAATCTTAATCGTTTCTCCAGGATGCAGTGTGAACTTCAGCGGACTGTAAAAATCATATCCTGCAGATCCTTTTGTCGCACGTTTTGGCAGCTTCACGCTTTCATACACCGTTTCTGCCGAACCGGCATCCCCGCCGAACGTGTCCATCCAGTCAGCAATAAAACGTTCTTTACTTACTTTTTCAAATTTTGCAATCCGGTTCATCTTCTTACAGCTCCTTCAAAAATGCCACATATCCCTGCTTTGCTTCATAAACGTCGGACTTGCTGACAATTTCCCAAGGTGCATGCATATTTAACACCGGCACACCACTGTCAATGACCTGCATATTGTACTTTGCCATAATATAAGCAATCGTACCGCCGCCGCCTTCATCCACACGACCAAGCTCTGCGGTCTGGAAAGGAACGTTGTGTGCTTCCATTGCCGCACGGAGCTTTGCAATATATTCCGGATTAGCGTCATTGGAGCCGGACTTGCCTCTGCTTCCGGTATACTTATTGAATACCAGCCCCTTACCAAAGTATGCGGTATTCTTCTTTTCATTTACCGCCGGATAGTTCGGGTCAAAAGCTGCGCTTACGTCAGAGGAAAGCATATGGGAATTTGCCAGGGCACGTCTTACCTTTAATTCGGAGTAATCGCCCATACGGTCCATAACCTCTGCCACTGCATTTTCAAAGAACATGGACTGCATACCAGTAGCACCCACACTTCCAATTTCTTCCTTGTCTACCAGCAGACACACAGCGGTACGGTCTGTCTTTTCTAATTCAAACAACGCCACTGCCGAAGTATACGCACATACTCTGTCGTCATGACCATATCCCATTACCATGCTTCTGTCCAGACCAAAATCCCTTGCCGGACCAGCTGGAACTGCTTCTATTTCCGCCGAAAGGAAATCTTCTGCCTCAATGTCATACGTATCCTTTAACATCTTCAGCACATTTGCTTTTACCGCATCCTTTTCTTCCCCTTCCAGCGGCATACTGCCAATAAGAATATTTAAATCTTCGCCCTCAATCACCTCGGAGGCTTTCTTTCCCATCTGCTTTGCAGACAGGTGGATTAACAGGTCTGTAATACCTACTACCGGGTCATCTGCTTTTTCACCAATGCAGACATTCACCACCGTACCGTCCTTCTTTACCACAACACCATGCAGTGCCAGCGGAAGGGTTACCCACTGGTACTTCTTGATACCGCCGTAATAGTGGGTATCCATCAGTGCCATTTCCGTATCCTCATAAAACGGAACCTGTTTTAAATCAATACGTGGGGAATCCACATGGGCGCCTAAAATCTTCATACCCTTTTCCAGCGGTTCGGAACCAATCAGGAATAATGCCAGAGCCTTGCCCATATTGTTGAAATATACCTTGTCCCCGGCCTTTAATTCCCTGTTCCCTGCAATTACTTCATTTAAGTCCACATAGCCCTGTTCCTCTGCCATACGGACAACCTCTGTTACACATTCCCGTTCTGTCTTGCAGTCCGAGATAAACTTTTTGTAACTATCATTCAGTCTGAATACTTCCTTTTTTACTTCTTCTGAATAACCAAGCCATGCATTTTTCTTTTCCGGCTTTTTTGTTTCCTTTGCTTCCATAATCAAACTCTCCTTCTGTTTTCTGTCTGGAAACCGTTCCGGTTTCCAACATATATATCATACTATTTTTTCTGACAGAACACAAGATGAAACCATTACTGTTCCATAGTTTAGCATGCCGGTCTGTCAAAAACAATGTAATAATCCGCAACCTTATTCCGCACTTTTTAGAGATTCTACCATATCTATCTTTTTTAATTTGAAAAACATTCCATAATTAATCAGTACTGCAAACACACAGGTCAGCAGAACACTATACAGATAACTCCATGGTTCAATGTTGCGTCCGAACATAATCATGTCCACTTCCACGGTCAGAATCACAAAACGATGCAGAAAAATTCCCATCACCACACCTGCCAGAATGCCAAGTGCCGTCAGCAGTACATTTTCCCGGTACACATAACTGCCAACTTCCACATCATAAAAGCCAAGGACTTTTAACGTAGCAAGTTCCCGTCTGCGCTCAATTATGTTGATGTTATTTAAATTGTACAACACAATAAACGCCAGCATTCCTGCTGCCACAATCAGCACCACAACAACCAGTTCCAGTGCCTGCATCATGGTAGCAACATTCTCCTGGAGTTCGTGAACATACGTCACGGCATCCACAGCATCTACCGACAGCAGCTCCTTTGAGAATTCCTCTTCCTGCTCTGCCGTCATAGGCTTCAGCTGCAGATACAACTGGTTAAACTCTGCATCCTCCTTAAAGGTTTTCTCATACTGCGAAACACTCATATAAATGTAATTTGCCATATAGTTTTCCGCAACTGCCATTACCGTTACCGGACGCTTTGTTACATCGTCCACGGAAAGCACCACCTCATCGCCCACAGAAACTTCCAGCGTTTTTGCCAGTTTCTCCGAAAGAATGACACCTTCCTCTGATAACGTATACTTTTCGCCTGTCACCCTGTCCCGCAGTTTTAAAAATTCTTCCAGGTCAGATAACCGCTCCGGTACAAACAGGCTGGCGGATTTCACCGCTGCTTCTGTTTCCACATCCAGCGTCTTCACCTGGGCGTACAGCTGGTTTTCCATGAAACTGCCAGCATTCCGTTCTTCCAACGCAGTACTACTATCATTTACTGATAAATAAGCATCGTAGGTCCAGATATTTTTATACTGGTTATTGACAATTTCCATAATGGAATCCCGCAGACCAAATCCCACCAGCAGCAGTGCCATGCAGCCGCCAATACCGAATATCGTCATAAAGAAACGTTTCTTATAACGGAACAGATTCCGGCAGGTTGCCTTCCAGGAAAAGCTTAAATGATTCCACACCGGTTTCACATACTCCAAAAATACCCGCTTGCCAGCCGCTGGAGCCGAAGGGCGCATAAGCACTGCCGGAGCCGCCACCAGTTCCTTATAACAGGAAGACAGGGTCGCCACCACCGTACAGACAACCGCAATCAGTACCGAAGTCACCGCCAGCCCCCATTGTACCGGCATCACCAGATACGGCAGATTGGAATACAGAATCCCATACGCTGTGATAATTACCCATGGGAACAGAAAACTTCCGATAAGGACACCAATCACACCCCCAAGCAGTGTTGCCGACAGGGAATACCACAGATACTTGGACACAATCGCCCCTTTGCCGTATCCCAGTGCTTTCATTGTACCAATCTGCGTACGTTCCTCTTCAATCATACGGGTCATGGTGGTCAGGCTGACCAATGCTGCCACCAGATAAAACACTGCTGGAAAAACATCACCCAGATTGCCGATACGTTCTGAATTCATGCCATATTCCACAAACTGCTGCACCGTATTGCGGTCCAGTACATACCATTCCGCCATTTCGATATCGGCAAGCTCCGCTTTTGCCTCTTCCAGTTCTGCCTTTCCTTCTTCCAGTTCTTTTTTACCATCGGAAAGCTCCTGCTTTGCATCGGCAATTTTTATCTTTGCATCCGAAAACTCCTGCTTTGCATCTTCCAGTTCTTTCTTTCCATCGGAAAGCTCCCGTTCTGCGTCCTCCAGTTCTTTTTTACCATCCTCATATTTCTGACGGCCCTCTGCCAGCTCAAGCTTCGCCTGCTCATACTCCGCCAGACCTTCTTCATACTGCTTTCTGCCATCTAAAAGCTCTGTTTTTGCCTTTTCCAGTTCTGTCTTTGCGGTCGCCAGCTCTGCCCTGCCTTTTTCCACTTCCTTCCTGCCAGCTGCCAGCTCTGCTTTGACAGTTTCCAGCTGTTCCCTGCCCTGGGCCAGCTGTTCTTTTCCGTCAGCAAGCACTGCTTCCGCTGCTGTCACCTGGGCTTCTCCCACCATAAGTTCCGCTTCTTTTTCTTCCAGCAGCAGCTTTGCCGCCGTCAGTTCTGCCTCTGCCGCAAGTAATTCCTGAGTCAGCGGCATACCATACGCCTCCATCTGTTGTTTCGCCAGATTCAGCTCCTCTTCCTGCGCTGCCAGTACTGCTTTTCCGGCTTCCAGTTCTTCTCTGCCTGCTGCCAGCTGTTCCTTCGTCACCACAAGCTCAGCTTCGCTGTCCGCTATCGTCTTTTCATTTGCTGCAAGTTCTTCCTCTGCTTTTCCAAGTTCCGCTTCCCCTGCCAGCAATTCTTCCTCTGCTTTTATAATCTCTGCTTCCCCATTGGCTAATTCTGCTTCCGCTTCGGCAAGCTGCTTTTCTCCATCTTCTATTTCCTGCTTTGCTGCAGCCAGCTCCTCTTCCGCTTCGGCAAGCTGCTGTTCCCCATCTTCGATTTCCTGCTTTGCTGCAGCCAGTTCCGCTTCCCCGTCAGCGATTTCTATTTCACCATCCGCAATTTCTTTCTCAGCGTCTGCAAGTTTCTTTTCTGCATCCGCCAGTTCTTCTTCTGCATCGGCCAGTTCCAGTTCTCCATCTGCCAGTTCACGTTCCCCATCTGCAATCTCTGCTTCTGCCTCACGCACATCCTCCCAGTATGGACCGGTCACTTCCTCGAAACGGAGTTCACATCGTACATCCGCAATCGCCTCCACACGCTCCACAACTTCAGCAATGTAATCCTCATATTCCTCCGTGTATGGATTGTATTCCATGGCACCTTCCACGGTTGCATACACTACCGTAAATACTTCCATGGAAAACGCTTCTTTTGGAAGGAACACAAATCCATCCTCCACACCGGTACCAATGCTCACTGCCCCACGCTGCCAGGACAGGTAGCCTGGAAAAGAACCCGAACCAACAATCGTAAATGTATCCGTATAAAGTATGTCCGAAAGTTCCGTGTCTTCCTCCGCTTTCAGTGTAATCACATCACCAATGGCATACCCACGACTGTCCATAAAATCTGCGTCCACAAAACATTCATCCTGCCGCTCCGGCAGACGGCCGTCCTCCACATAAACCTGGTTCAGGCTCTCACCAAGGGAATACACACTCATCTGGAAATCCCTGTCTTCCGTATCCCAGAACAACTCCGTCTGATAGCCGCCTTCTGCCTGGGCGATTCCTTCCACTTCCTGAATCGCCTGTACATCTCCCTCCGTCATGCCAAGAGTCCCCAGAATCCGGAGATCCATATAATTTGTGCTGTCATAAAACTCCTTGGCACTCAGCTGCATGTCCGGCTCCGCAGAACGCACCCCGGCATAAAATGCCACACCAAGGGCCATAATCAGCAGAATGGAGATATAGCGGTTAAAGCTCTTTCTCATTTCTCTCAGTAAATCCGTTCGCTGTGCTCGTTTCATTTCTTACCCTTTCTTTCACAACCCGCACAACCGGCTGTTCCGGTGTGCCAAGTCCCGCCCTGGCGAGACTTTTTTACCATTCAATTTCCGCTACATCCACCGGCTGCTCATTCACCCTCATGGCACCCACTTTACCATTCTTAATCTCAATCACCCGGTCCGCCATCGGTGCAATCGCCTTATTATGGGTAATTACCACCACCGTTGTTTTTGTTCTGCGGCACGTATCCTGCAGCAGCTTTAAAATTGCCTTACCGGTCTGGTAATCCAGTGCTCCTGTCGGCTCATCACACAATAGAAGTTTCGGATTCTTTGCCAGCGCCCTGGCAATGGATACACGCTGCTGTTCCCCACCGGACAATTGTGCCGGAAAGTTTTTCATGCGGTCTTTTAATCCAACCTCTTCCAGAGCCTCACTGGCGTTCTTTGGATTCTTAATAATCTGCTGGGCCAGCTCCACGTTTTCCAGGGCAGTCAGATTCTGCACCAGATTATAAAACTGAAACACAAAACCCACATCTTCCCGGCGGTACTTTGTCAGACGTTTCTGGTTATAAGCAGCCACATCCTCACCATCCACCAGAACCATCCCGGAAGAAGCACTGTCCATTCCTCCCAGAATATTTAGCACCGTTGTCTTTCCGGCACCGGAAGGACCGACAATTACTACAAACTCCCCCTTTTCCATTTCAAAGGTAATTCCATCCGCAGCATGAATTTCAATTTCACCTGTTTTGTATACTTTTGTAACATCCTTTAACGCAATATACGCCATGGCAGCCTCCCTCGTTTATTCGATAACTTTCGACATTTATTTTGTATTATAACACTATCGCCCTGTTTCGTGTATGAATTTTTTCTAAATTGTAAAACTAAAAATCCCTATGGAAATTTCTGCTTTATGCCAAAAACATAGCGCAGCATTTTCCATAGGGATATCTTTTTCTATTCGCTTTTTTAGTCTGTAGCCATCATATTATGCAGTGCACGGATATACTCCGTTCCGTCAAAACCAACCGCATATACATAATTACCGCACAGAAACAGCATGGCGTCATTTCCATAAACCGTCAGATATGCATCCGTTACCTCATACAGTTCCCTGCCATCCTTCATCAAAATGTAATCTCCACACGAAAGCATCGTTTCCGTTTCCTCAAACAGGCTCTCGCTGTCCATCCTGCGGTATTCTCCCCGGAACACATACCAGATTTCATATCCATCCTCCAGAGACAGCGTATATCCATGGACTCCATTCTTAACATCCATCCGGACTCCCTTATAATACAACGATATTTCCTTCAAAGGAGTGGACGGATATCCGCTTTCCGGATAATCCAGATATTCTCCTGTATTTTCACCTACCTGAAGGTACCCGCTGCCCTCATAGCTGAGTTCAATATAGGAATCATCCGCCCGTAATGGAATTTCATAAACTGCCGGTGCTTCCTCTCCGGTATATTCTTCGATTACCAGACCATTTTCCACCCTGCGGTATAACACATAATTGTCATTCTCCCAGTTAAATTCCACACCGTCCGGAACAGCACCGTCCCGCATCCGAAGCGGACTTCCTTCATACGTCCGGTATATCCAGCCCGTTTCCGCTTCCTCAAAATAATAGCAAAACTCCCGGAAAAACTCTGCATTCTGGAAATTCTCCACAATGGATGCATTGTCCACCAGCCGCACAAGTTCCAGGTTACGGTCTACCAGATACACTTTATTCTGATACAAAATGCCATATACTGTCCGTCCGCTCTCTTCTTCCACCATGTACAGGGCTAACTGGCACTCCGTATCCTCTCCGTCACCATACCGGCTTAAAAACGCAGGAACATTTATCAGTATTTCCCCATCAGCATCCAGAAGACAACCCTGTCCTTCCAGATAAACATACTCGACACCTTCTGTCCATTCCTCCATTGGCGGAAGTGCTTCTGCCTTCTCACAGAATACTTTCTTTAACTGAAGATTCTCATCATAATAGCGGTATGTATAACCATTCTCCCAATTGGAATAATCCATTACCATTTCCCGGTAACCATTGCCGAATTTTCCAATTGTCATCCAGTCCTCACGGATGACATGTTCCAGCAGCACTTCTCCGGCTCCATTAATTATCATATAATCCATCCAGTTTTCTTCTGACTCTGTCTGCGGTACAGCATAGTATCCCCGGTCCCCATCCATCAGTTCCAGGTTTATATACTTTGGTTCAACGGAATAGATTCCCTGTTCCAGGTCAAATATTCCATAGCGGACTACCTGCTTTCCTTCCGTATCCTGACGTATCTGTCCGACTGGAAGATACCGGTGGGTATGTACACCCTGTACCGCATGATTCAGTGTCACATTATAAAAACTGGTCACTTCTTCCCAGTTGTGGTTATATACCACCATGTCACCATAGTGATACTCATATCCGGCATTCTGTGGATTAACGAACACAAAATACTGTCCTTCCTCCAGCGGCTCCTTTGCAAGCACTTCCACTTTTTCCGTCTGCTCTGTCTTCACGCTGGAAATATCTGCTCCTTCCGGCATCTGTACCGGAACATAGCCTAAATCCAGAACCAGCTGCTGTCCAGCCTCACCCGTCAGCCAGTCAAAAATTTTCCGGGCATTGGAATCCTCCGGCTCATCGGTGCGGATGACCGCATAAAACGCATTGGTAAGCTGATAGGAACCATCATAAATCGTCTGGGTGGATGGCAGCACCCCGTCCACACCCATCAGTTTTAAGTCTTTTTCAAAATACATGTTGTTCGCATAATAAAATACGGAATATCCAAGGGTATTGTCCTCATTATTGTACGACAGCATTCCTTCCAGAATGTCCGACATGGTATTATAACGGAACACATTGTCCCCGCTCATCATTTCCACGTCTCCCATAACAAGCTTCTGCATAAGGGTCTGGCTTCCGCTGCCCACCGGACGCTGGAATGCCAGGAGTTCTTTGTCCTGACCGCCCACTTCAGACCAGTTCATCACCTTGCCGGAATAAATATCCACTAACTGCTCCATCGTCAGACTTTCCACCGGATTCGCCTGGTTTGCCAGAAATACCAGAGCGTCCAGACCAATCGGTTTAATGCACAGCGGTTCCTCCTTCATACGCTCCACAATGGATTCTGCCGGCTCGTAAACAATAAGCAGATCCACTTCTTTCTCATACAGACGCTTGTAGGAATTCGTTGTCTTTGTATGTACTACCTGCTTTGCCGCAGTTTCTGCACTTTCCCCGGTCGCTGCCATAAACACTGCCTCGGACAACGGCAGGGTTGCCGTGGAACCATCCACTACCGGATACGTGTCGATTGTCATGGTTCCCACAATATCCGTTATTTCATTCTGCGGTACCGGAGACACCATGGCAAACGGAGCCTCTTCTGCCGGGATCTGTGTCGCGGCCGGCAGTTTTGTTGGTGCAGGAGTCAGTTCCAGTCCCTGCGTTGGCGCCTGTGTTGGCAGCGGTTCCATCGTTGGTTCCGGAACTTGTTCCATGTTATTTTCCAGCTGCTCCGTTACTTGCGGAACTTTTGTCGCATCCGGAACAGCTTCCGGTGTCTGTGCCGGCCCTTTGCCACAGCCCACACACAGACCTGTAACCAAAAAGAGCATTCCCATAAAAACAACCATTTTCTTTCTCATCTTACCCATCCCCCTGTCTGTTACAGTATCCTGCTTCTTTTAAAATACCACTTTTCCTTATCCTATCTCTTTTCTGTGTCAAAGCCAAGTCATAACTGTTACAATTTCTATAACATACAAACAGGATGAGTCAAAAACACCGTCCTCTTTTTCCGGTTATGTTCTGCCTCATCCCGCTGCTTCTAATGCTTACTTAGAAAACTTCATCAGATTCTTTAAATCTTCCACCGTAAACTCATACTTCTTATCACAGAAATGACAATTTACTTCAATCGGCTTACCCTCTTCAATCATTTCCTGCAGATCCTTTTTGCCTACGCTGGCCACTGCTTTTTCCACACGTTCCTTGGAACAGTTGCAGTAATATTCTGTCGGTACGCTCTCCAGAATCTTCGGTTCAAAATCCGCCAGCACATATTCTAAAATTTCCTCCGGTGTCATGCCTTCATCCAGCAGGGAAGAAATTCTTGTCACCTCTGTCAGCTTCTGTTCCAGTCTGGCAATCACTGCTTCCTCTGCAAACGGCATAAGCTGGATGATAAATCCTCCTGCCTGGCGCACCGTATTGTCCTTATTCATCAGCACGCCCAGTGCCACAGCAGACGGCACCTGCTCTGATACGGCAAAATAGCAGGTCAGATCTTCCGCAATCTCCCCGGAAATTAAATCCACCTGTCCTACATATGGTTCCTTCATGCCTACATCCCGGATTACCTGCAGCATACCATGTCCTACCGCACCACCAACGTCCAGCTTTCCCTCTTCACTTGGCGGAAGCATAACACCAGGATTGTGTACATAACCTTTTACCCTTGCTTTGGAATCCGCAGTCACCACAAGACCGCCAATCGGACCATCCCCACGAATCTGCAGGGTAATTAAATCCTTATCCCCTTTCATCATGCTGCCCATCATGGCACCGGCGGTCAGCAGACGTCCCAGGGCAGCAGATGCCACCGGGCTGGTTTCATGCATTTTT
>JAGBBW010000041.1 GCA_017938285.1 Lachnospiraceae bacterium | reverse complement strand
AGGACAGAGATATCGCGATGGTATTCCAGAACTACGCTCTGTATCCTCATATGTCTGTTTATGATAACATGGCATTTGGTCTTAAGTTAAGAAAGACTCCAAAGGATGAAATCGACAAGCTTGTTCATGAAGCAGCTAAGATTCTTGATATCGAGCACCTCTTAGATCGTAAGCCAAAGGCTCTTTCCGGTGGTCAGAGACAGCGAGTTGCCATGGGTCGTGCTATCGTTCGTAATCCTAAGGTATTCCTCATGGATGAGCCTCTTTCCAACCTGGATGCAAAGCTGAGAGTTCAGATGAGAATTGAGATTTCCAAGTTACATCAGAAGTTACAGACAACCATCATCTACGTAACACATGACCAGACAGAGGCTATGACACTTGGTACAAGAATCATCGTTATGAAGGATGGTGTTGTTCAGCAGGTAGATACTCCTCAGAACTTATACGACAGACCAGAAAACCTCTTCGTAGCAGGTTTCATGGGTTCCCCACAGATGAACTTCATCAACTGTCAGGTAGAAAAGCAGGGTAGCGATATTGTACTTAACTTCGCTGAACGTTCCATCAAGCTTCCAGAAGCTCGTGGCAAGAAGTTAGTAGAAGGCGGCTATGTTGGTAAGGAAGTTATTCTTGGTATCCGTCCGGAAGACATCAAGGATGAGCAGGTATTCATCGAAACATCCAAGGACAGTGCATTTGACGCTACTGTAAGAGTTTACGAATTACTGGGTGCAGAAGTATTCTTATACTTCACTATCGCTGATTCCGTAGATATTACAGCAAGAGTAAATCCTCGTACTACAGCAAGACCTGGTGATACTATCCAGATTGCACTTGACCTTTCCAAGATTCATATCTTCGATAAGGAAACAGAAAAGGTTATTACTCACTAATCAGATATATACCGGGTGTCCATTGTGGATACCCGGTTTTTTTCAGACATTTTAGAAAAGGTTTACTTGAATTCAGACAGTTTTTATGGTAAAATAAATTAAATTGCAGCAAGTGCAGTAGTGATTTTTTATGTATGGGAAAGTATTGTAACGAAAGAATCACAGAATGAGAGGTAAGAGGGTTTATGATTTCCAATCAGATTTTACAGAGTACCATTGAAGGATTAAAAACGATAACAAGAATTGATATTTGTGTACTGGACACAGAAGGAAAGGTGCTGGCATCTACGATTCCGAATGCAGAGGTTTACGAAAATGCGGTACTTGCATTTGTGGATTCGCCGGCGGATAGTCAGGTGCTGCAGGGATTCCAGTTTTTTAAGGTATTTGATGAACATCAGCTGGAATATGTACTGTTGGCCAAGGGTGACAGTGATGATGTTTATATGGTAGGCAAGATTGCTTCTTTCCAGATTCAGAATTTACTGGTAGCTTATAAAGAACGCTATGATAAAGATAACTTTATTAAAAATCTGCTGCTGGATAATCTTCTTCTGGTGGATATTTATAATCGTGCCAAAAAGCTTCATATTGAAACAGAAGCCCGCCGTGTTGTATTTATTATTGAAACAAAAAATGAGAAGGATACAAATGCACTGGAAACGGTACGAAGCCTGTTTGCCGGCAAGACCAAAGATTTTATTACCGCAGTAGATGAGAAAAATATTATTCTGGTAAAAGAATTAAGGGTAAATGAAAATTACGAGGATTTAAACAAAACTGCGAAAGTAATTCTGGATATGTTAAATACGGAGGCAATGACCAAGGTAAATGTGGCGTATGGTACGATTGTTAATGAAATCCGTGATGTTTCCCGTTCTTATAAGGAAGCAAAAATGGCACTGGACGTTGGAAAGATTTTCTACAGCGAGAGAAATGTAGTAGCCTATTCCAATCTGGGCATTGGCCGGTTAATTTATCAGTTGCCGATGTCCCTTTGCAAAATGTTCATTAAAGAAATTTTTGATGGTAAGTCTTTGGATGAATTTGATGAAGAAACACTGGATACCATTAATAAGTTTTTTGAGAACAGTCTGAACGTTTCGGAAACTTCCAGACAGCTTTATATACATAGAAATACTCTGGTGTATCGTCTGGATAAACTGCAGAAAAGTACAAACCTTGACCTGCGTGTGTTTGAGGATGCCATTACGTTTAAAATTGCACTTATGGTAGTGAAATATATGACGTATATGGAAAATGCAGAGTAAAATAAACTGGGGGTTGCTGTAATGGGGCTTTTGAGGTAATATAAAGAAAAGCCATTGCAGCAACTTCGTTTTTTTGTCAGACAGATACCTGGTATAAGACAGGCTGCGTGGGTGAAAAATAACAGGTAAGGAGACGATATGTCGGCAGATTTTGATATTAATAGAGAACTAAGTAAAATTGAAACGCCGGTAATTACTTTTGAGCATGTGTCCAAGGAATATCAGAAAGGTATTGCGGCGCTGGAAAATATCAACCTCCGCATTTATAAAGGAGAGTTTGTTTTTATTGTGGGAAGCAGTGGTTCGGGTAAATCTACCATGATCCGTCTGCTGCTAAAGGAAATTCTTCCGTCCAAAGGAAAGGTTTTCGTGGTAGGACGTGATCTGGGACGGCTTCGTCGTTTTCAGGTAAGCAAATACCGGCGGAGTATCGGAGTGGTATTCCAGGACTTCCGTCTGCTGAAAGACCGGAATGTATATGAAAATGTGGCGTTTGCCCAGCGGATTGTAGAAGTACCGGAGCGGCAGATTAAACGGCAGGTACCAAAGCTGTTGTCACTGGTTGGTCTGATGGAGAAAAGAAAAGCATATCCGGAAGAATTGTCCGGCGGTCAGCAGCAGAGGGTTGCACTGGCGCGGGCACTGGTAAACAATCCGATGATTCTTCTGGCAGACGAACCTACGGGAAATCTGGACCCGAAAAATTCCTGGGAAATTATGAGTCTTCTGGAAGATATTAATAAAAGAGGGACTACAGTGGTTGTGGTAACACATAACCAGGAGATTGTTGACCGGATGCAGAAACGGGTTATCACATTAAAGGATGGCCGTATTATCAGTGATGAAGAAAAGGGAAGGTATCAGTATGCGAAAAATTAGAACCCTGCTGTATTGTTTTGGACAGGGAATCCGCAGCGCATGGAGAAACCGTATGTATACCCTGGCTTCTGCGGGGACGATTATGGCCTGTCTGTTTCTGCTTGGTGTATTTTATTTTGTGATTGCCAATTTTAATTATACAGTAGAATCAGCGGAAACCCTGGTTGGAATAACTGTTTTTTTTGAAGAAGGTACAACAGAAGAACGGATTCTGGAAGTAAAAAATGAAATTTCATTCCGGACAGATGTGGCAGATGTTGTTTACATATCTGCCGGGGAAGCCTGGGAAAAATATAAGAAAGATAGTCTGAACGAGGAACTGGCAGCAACCTTTGGAACGGATAATCCGCTTGCGGATTCAGCTTCGCTGGAGATTCATCTGAAGGATGTGACAAAGCAGGACGCATTGGTACGTTATGTTGAGTCTTTTCAGAATGTCCGGAAAGTGAATCATTCAGAATCCATTGCAGAGAGTTTTGCCGGGATAAAAACCCTGCTTGGAATAGTTTCACTGGGACTGATTGCAGTTCTGGTGGCGGTGGCGGTATTTCTGATTCGTACTACAATTTCCACTGGTATCAGTGTCAGAAGAGAGGAAATATCAATTATGAGCATTATCGGTGCCACGGACTTTTTTATCCGGGCTCCGTTTGTGGTAGAAGGAATGCTGATTGGATTTTTAGGTTCTGTTTTACCGGTAGGTCTGCTATACTTTTTATATGGAGAAGTAATTCGCACCCTGCGGGAGCAGTTTGAATCTGTGTTTACAGCACTGCAGTTTTTGTCAAGGGAAGAGATTATGGGCCGTTTTGTTCCGATGGCTCTGGTGTTTAGTCTTGGTATTGGCATAATTGCCAGCTTTATTACGGCAAAGCGGCAGATACGGAAAATCGAATTACAGCATTAACAACGGAACACTGTTTTCCGTAAACAAGGAGGATACAATATGAATAAGGGTAAGAAAATGTTAAAAAGGGTACTTTGTCTTTTTATGGCAGTATCCATGTTGTCTGGTTTTCAGGGATGCGCCATGCTGCTGCAGTACGCACAGGAGTACAGCGCAGACAGCAAGAGTTCCACAACAGACAGGGAAGAAGAAAAGGAAGACAGAACACCTTCCCAAACAGCAGAACAAGAACAGCAGGGAACGGCAGCAGAGCAGCAGACCGCAACAGAAGAGGTTCCTGTGGTAAATGATTCTGTGGTAAAGGATGTACTGGAAGATGAAGCGTTTCTGAATAAGCTGGAGCTGATTGGAGAACTGGTAGACCAGTGTTATCTGAATGGTGTGTCCAAGGAAGATGTGCAGGAAGCAATGTTCCGTGGACTGCTGGCTGGTCTTGGTGATCCATATTCCGGTTATTATACAGAGGAAGAATATAAAGAACTGATGGAATCCAGTAATGGTATTTATTGTGGTATAGGTGCCACAGTCCAGCAGAATATGGAAACCATGCTGATTACGATTATTAAGCCGTTTGTGAATGGACCAGCATATAAGGCTGGTATGCTTCCGGGAGACATTGTATACATGGTAGACGGTCTGGATGTAACCGGTATGGATATCAATAATGTAGTTGCCATGATGAAGGGAGAAGCAGGAACAGAGGTAGAGGTTACTGTTATGCGTAATGGGGAACAGGTTACCCTGACAATTACCAGAGATTTTGTAGAAGTGGAAACCATTACCCATGAAATGCTGGATAATAAGATTGGTCTGATTACCATTACAGAGTTTGATGAAGTTACCATCCAGCAGTTTAAAGATGCGGTGGATGGTTTAAAAGCAGATGGAATGAAGGGGCTGGTCATTGACCTTCGTGATAATCCGGGCGGTCTGCTGAATGCGGTAGTGGATATGCTGGAGTACATTCTTCCAGATGGTCTGATTGTATACACAGAGGATAAATATGGAGAACGGGAAGAGTACTATGGAAAAGATAATAATGAACTGAAGCTTCCAATTGCAGTACTGGTAAATGGAAACAGTGCCAGTGCTTCCGAAATTTTTGCCGCAGCCATGCAGGATTATGAAGCAGCAACGATTGTAGGAACTACAAGTTTTGGTAAGGGTATTGTACAGTCCATTTATCCTGTAAACTGGGTGGCATCCCAGTTGCGTATGAAGGGATTTGAAGAAGATGGTTCTGCCGTAAAGGTGACAATCTCTTATTATTATACGCCAAGTGGCAGGTGTATTCATGGTACTGGTGTTACTCCGGATGTAGAAGTGGAACTGGCAGAAGAGCTGAAGCAGCAGGTAGTGATTGAAAAAGAAGAAGATAACCAGCTGGCGGCAGCCATTGAAGTTTTAATGAAAAAGATAAAATAATAGAAATTACAAAAAAAGACGGTTGGAAGAATCCGGTCAGGACAATTTCAATCGTCTTTTTTTGTGTGTAAGGAGAGAAAGAAGACGAAATTGTTATAAAATTTTGCATTTATGCCTTGCATTCGTTGTCTGAATGTGGTAAGATATCCGTCATACGGACAAGTGTATTTGATATACGTACACTTTATTGTAGTATTGGCTTGAAGCAGGTCCAGAAACGGAGGGAGCAGCGTGGATGACGACAGTTTTTTCATTGTAAAGAAACGTGCCATTCCGGAAGTACTGTTAAAAGTAGTAGAAGCAAAGCGCCTTCTGGATTCAGAGCGCGCCATGACAGTGCAGGAGGCAACAGAACAGGTAGAAATCAGCAGAAGTTCTTTTTATAAATATAAAGATGATATTTATCCTTTCCATGAGAATACAAGAGGACGGACACTGACTTTTGTACTGCAGCTGGATGACAAGCCGGGGCTTTTGTCCAACGTGCTTGGAGTACTGGCAAATGCCAGGGCAAATGTACTGACCATTCATCAGGCAATTCCTACGGGAGGGATTGCTTCCATCACATTAAGTGTGGAAATTCAGCCGGAGACGGAAGATACGGAAAGTATGATGCGGCATCTGGAAGCTGTGCAGGGCGTTCATTATTTAAAGATTTTAGGCTTTGAATAAGCTGGAATAAATGATTAATGACTATGAAAGTTACATATAGGAGGAGTAATTATGAAAATAGCGGTTTTAGGTTATGGTACAATTGGTTCTGGTGTTGTTGAGGTGCTGGAGAGAAATGGGGAAAGCATTGCAAAGCGCGCCGGAGAAGAGATTACAGTGAAATATGTCCTGGATTTAAGAGAATTTCCGGGCAGTCCGATTGAGGATATGCTGGTACATGAGTTTTCTACCATTGCTGAGGATGAAGAGGTTGGCTGTGTAGTAGAAACCATGGGAGGTATTGAGCCTGCGTATTCCTATGTAAAGGAATGTCTGCTTCGTGGAAAGAGTGTATGTACTTCCAATAAGGCACTGGTAGCAAAACATGGTGCAGAATTACTGGAGATTGCAAGACAGAAGAAGATTAACTTCCTGTTTGAAGCAAGCGTTGGCGGTGGTATTCCAATTATCCGTCCTTTAAACCAGTCCCTGACTTCCGAAGAAATCCTGGAGATTACCGGTATTGTGAATGGTACTACCAATTATATTCTGACCAAGATGAGTCAGGAAGGTGCTACTTTTGAAGCAGCGTTAAAGGAAGCACAGGACTTAGGCTATGCAGAAAGAAATCCGGAAGCAGATGTGGAAGGACATGATGCCGGACGTAAGCTGGCAATTCTTGCTTCCCTGTCCTACGGAATGCAGGTGGATTTTGAAGATATTTACATGGAAGGCATTACAAAGATTACGGATACAGATTTTAAGTATGCAGAGGTGCTTGGTGCAGAGATTAAGCTTCTTGCCCAGGGTAAGAAGGTGGAGGATAAGTTCTATGCCATGGTGACTCCAAAGATGATTCGTGAAGATAATCCGCTTTACAGTGTCAGAGGTGTATTTAACAGTATTTTAGTAAAGGGAAATACGCTGGGTGATGTTATGTTCTATGGCAGCGGTGCCGGCAAGCTTCCAACTGCCAGTGCAGTAGTGGCTGACGTAATTGACGCAACCAAACATTGGGGAACAAATATCACTACCATCTGGAGCAGCAAAAAGCTGGCGTTATCTGACCATAAGGAAGCAGAGAGTGGATTCTTTGTACGTGTACCGGAGGCGGAAGAAGCAAAGGCAAGAGAAGTGTTTGGTGAGGTTGAGGAAGTGAAGCTGTCCGCAGCAGCAGGTGTAGTTGGTGAATTCGCATTCCTGACAAAGAAAATGTCTGAGAAGGCATTTGAAGAAAAGGCAGCAAAGGTAACTGTACTTAACAGAATCCGTACAGAGTGGACAGCAGAATAAACGAGAGAACATATTCCCGGAATGGAGATTGACATGAAATATATTGTTGTGTTAGGCGACGGTATGGCAGACCGTCCGATAAAAGAATTAAATGGAAAGACACCACTGGAGGCAGCAAAGACTCCGGTGATGGACGAACTGGCAGGAAAGGGCATGGTGGGTCTTGCCCATACCATCCCGGAAGGTATGAGTCCGGGCAGTGATACGGCAAATCTGGCAGTGCTTGGTTATAATCCAAGAAAGTATTATACCGGCCGTTCTCCACTGGAAGCGTTAAGCATAGGTGTGGACATGAAGGAACAGGATGTTGCCCTGCGCTGTAATATTGTAACGGTATCCGATGATGACAAGCCGTATGAAGAAAAGACAATTATTGACCATAGTTCCAGTGAAATCAGTACAGAAGATGCTGCGGTATTATTAGAAGCGGTACGAAAAGAACTGGAAACAGACATCTACAAGTTTTATGTTGGCACCAGTTACCGCCATCTGACCATCTGGGATAAGGGCAGTGTAGTTCCGCTGACACCACCCCATGATATTTTGGGTAAAGTCATGGGTTCCCATCTTCCACAGGAAGAAGCATTAAAGGAAATGATGAAAAAGAGTTACGATATTCTGAACAATCATCCTTTGAATGTAGCACGTGCAGAAAAAGGCTTAAATAAAGCAAATTCCATCTGGTTCTGGGGGGCAGGCACAAAGCCATGTCTCACTTCCTTTGAAGAAAAGACCGGCAAAAAGGGTGTAATGATTTCTGCGGTGGATTTGCTGAAGGGCATTGCCATCGGTGCAGAAATGAAGGTAATTGAAGTAGAAGGTGCCGACGGCACATTACATACCAATTATGAGGGCAAGGCACAGGCAGCAGTCGATGCCCTGTTAAAGGATGGTTACGATTTTGCCTACATTCATGTGGAAGCACCGGATGAAATGGGTCACCAGGGTAGTTTAGAACGTAAATTACAGGCCATTGAATATCTGGATGAGCGTGTCATTAAGGTGGTAAAGGAACAGATGGATGCTTCTGGTGAAGAATACCGTATGTTAATCACACCGGATCACCCGACACCAATTGAAATCCGCACCCATTCCTCCGACCCGATTCCGTTCCTTCTGTATGATAATACGAAAGAACGCAGAAGAATCGGCTTCTATAATGAAAAGGAAGCACTGGAGAGCGGCATTGTGGTGGAAAACGGTTTTGAGATGATTGAGAAGCTGCTGGAAGCTTAAAATAGTGAAAATAAATGCAATTTGTTATTGTATGATGTTAGGAAGAAGAGGAGCGTCGTTTGTTTTCGACGCTCCTCTTGATATAATGGTATATAATTTCTTAATTAGTTTGAAGTCTTTATTATTCGTGTCCAAACTCAGAAAGCACCAGACTCTTATTTCTCTCCTGTACCGTTCGTATACTCCACTCGTGTGTAAACAGTAAGAGTGGTCTGTCCTTTAAATCCTTTACCTTCTTCGTATCTGAAGTAACATTTAAGGAAGCAACATCAATATCCGGATTCTCAATCCAGCGGATATATTCATATGGCAGCTGGTCCATGCGGATTTCCACGCCGTATTCCGATTCCAGACGGAACTTTAATACGTCAAACTGTAAGACACCAACTACGCCTACAATAATTTCTTCCATACCGGTGTTGAACTCCTGGAAAATCTGGATGGCACCTTCCTGGGCAATCTGGTTGACACCCTTTAAGAACTGCTTCCGCTTCATGGTGTCCACCTGGCGGATTTTTGCAAAGTGTTCCGGAGCAAAAGTTGGGATACCTTCATACTGGAATTTCTTGCCCGGCATACAGATGGTGTCGCCGATGGAGAAGATACCCGGATCAAAAACACCAATAATATCACCGGCATAGGCTTCTTCTACAATTTTTCTTTCCTGGGCCATCATCTGCTGTGGCTGGGAGAGGCGGAGCTTCTTGCCGCCCTGGACGTGGTTTACTTCCATACCAGCCTCGAACTTACCAGAGCAGATACGCATGAAAGCAATGCGGTCACGGTGGGCCTTGTTCATGTTTGCCTGAATCTTAAAGACAAAGGCAGAAAAATCGTTTTCTACCGGGTCAATCAAACCTTCATTGGATTTACGAGGCAGTGGCGTAGAAGTCATTTCCAAAAAGTGTTTTAAGAAGGTTTCTACACCGAAGTTCGTCAGGGCAGAACCGAAGAATACCGGAGTCAGCTCACCGGCACTGACCATCTCCATGTCAAACTCTGCACCGGCACCACCAAGTAAATCAATTTCATCTACTAAGTTCTGGTGATTTTCTCTTCCAATAATCTCATCCAAATCTGCGTCCCCCAGAGAAGCTTCCACGGTTTCTACTTCGGTCTGACCGCTGTTGGCAGCAAAAAATCTTGTGATTTTGTTGGTATTTCTGTCATAGACACCTTTAAAATTTTTACCAGAGCCGATTGGCCAGTTGACCGGGCAGGTGGCAATGCCAAGGACGCTTTCAATTTCGTCCAGAAGCTCAAAGGTATTTCTGGCTTCCCGGTCTAACTTATTTACAAAGGTGAAAATCGGAATGTGGCGCATAACACAGACCTTAAACAATTTGATGGTCTGGGCTTCGACACCCTTGGAAGCGTCAATTACCATGACGGCAGAGTCTGCTGCCATTAAAGTACGGTAGGTATCCTCGGAGAAGTCCTGATGTCCCGGGGTATCCAGAATATTGATGCAGTAGCCGTCATAATTAAACTGCATAACAGAAGAGGTAACGGAAATGCCTCGTTCCTTTTCAATTTCCATCCAGTCGGAAACGGCATGCTTTGCAGTCTTCTTTGCTTTAACAGAGCCGGCCAGATTGATGGCGCCTCCGTATAATAAGAGTTTTTCTGTTAAGGTCGTTTTACCGGCATCCGGGTGGGAGATGATGGCAAAGGTACGACGCTTGTTAATTTCCTGTGCGTACTGTCCCATGTGTATAACCTCGTTTCTATTGAAAATTTTTGTGGATAATTAAAATGGTTTCCTTGATAGCAGGGATAAGTGCCGTGAAACGCATAATCGCGCCTATTATAGCATATCCTGGAAAGATATTCAACGGAAAATTACTGTTCACGCATACCTCGTAAACAATAACCATATACTCTCTTCTGTAGTATATATAACAGAATCCGTTTGTATTTTTACAAGAAATCTACTATACTATGATTAGATGGGTATAGCAGTTTTTTTGTAATGGAAATGTTATTCTATAATAAAAAACATATCGTGGTAAAAAGTGAGGAAATGAAATAATGGAAATCAGTATCTTTGAGGCCATTGGGCCAATTATGGTAGGACCTTCCAGTTCCCACACTGCCGGGGCGGCGAGACTCGGACGGATGGCAGCAAAATTGACCGGACAGCCTTTTCATCATGTGGATTTTGGTCTGCATGGTTCTTTTGCAAAGACATATCAGGGACATGGAACAGATCTGGCGCTGGTTGCCGGAGTGCTTGGCATGCGGCAGGATGATGAAAGGCTGCGGGATTCTTTTAAACTGGCAAAAGAGCAGGGGCTGACCTATCACTTTTATGAAACAGAAATCAGCGGTGCACATGAGAATACCGTCTGTATGTCCTTTTTACTGGAGGACGGAACAACAAGAGAAATTATAGGTTCTTCCATTGGAGGAGGACAGATTAAAATTTGCAGTATTGATGGGTTTCCGTTGGAAATGTCACTGAATATGACAACGCTGCTGGTCATAAACCGGGATACAAAAGGAATTATGTACCAGATAGCACGGATTCTGGCGGCAAATGATATCAATATTGCAACCATAAAGCTGACACGTCAGGAAAAAGGAGCGATGGCCTGTTGCGTGATAGAGACGGATTCGGATATTACCGGAAGTGTGCTGCGGGAACTGCAGGAAATTCCTGCGGTGCAGACGGTGAAGCTGATTAATTAGTATGACCGCATGAAAAACAGATGGTTAAAGGAAAGAAAACAGAAAAACAGGAGCAGGATATGTATCATAGTTTAAAGGAATTATTGCAGCAGGCAGAAGACCGGGAAGTGCTGCTTTCGGAAATTGTTCTGGATAACGAAATAGAACTGTCTGGTATGGAGAGAGAAAAGATTCTTCAGAAGCTGGAGGAACGTTATGAGGTTATGAAACGTGCAGCAGTCAGGGCACTGGGGGAACGGCTGGAAACAGCAGGAAATTTAATCAGTGGGATTGCCATGCAGCACAGGGAATATACAGCAAAGGGAACTACATTGTGTGGAGAGTTTATGAATCTGGCTATGGCTATGGCGCTTTCCGGCAGCGAGGTGAATGCGTCCATGGGAAGAATCTGCGCAGCACCAACAGCAGGAGCTTGCGGTATTGTGCCAGCTGTGCTGATATCCATCGAACAGGCAAAAAACTGCAGTGAAAAAGCGATGCTGAATGCACTTTTGACCGCTTCCGGTATAGGTACTGTGATTATGAAAAATGCCACAGTGGCAGGTGCAGAAGGAGGGTGTCAGGCTGAGTGCGGAGTGGCAGCGGCCATGGCGGCAGCGGCAGGGGTGGAACTGTGCGGTGGGACACCACGACAGTCAGTCTGGGCAGCAGTGCTGGCGCTGGTTGATTGTATGGGACTGGTCTGTGACCCGGTTGCAGGACTGGTGCAGGTTCCATGTGCCCAGAGAAATGCTTCCCAGACAGTGAATGCCCTTACCTGTATCGACCTTGCCCTGGCGGGAATGACTTTGCCGGTAACACCGGATGAAGTGGTAGAATCCATGTATAAAGTAGGGCGAATGCTGCCTCCTCAGCTGCGGGAAACTGCGCAGGGAGGCATTGCGGCAACAAAGAGTGCACAGGAAATTACAAAGAGAATTTTTTCATAAAAAAGGGGCTGGCTGCTGTGTGAGTCTGGGAAAATACATGCGCAGGATCACACGGCAGCCAGCCTTTGATGTTTTATAAAAGGAGAACTTATTCTTTTTCCTCCGGATTTGTGAAAACATCCTGGAATGCAGAGTATTCTTCCTCTGTAAGTCCGTTGGAATCAGCAGAATCTACAGACGGTTCTTCGTTCTCTGCAGGAGTTTCCTCGGTGATGTTAATGGAAACATATTCACGGTTTTCATCTGCATCGTCCTCTGCTTCTTCGTCAAAGCAATCATCAAAATCGTCGAAATCATCATCGTCTTTTTTCTCGATTACGTTCTTGTATACGCAGTAAGCACCAAAAGCAACAGCTGCCATGGAAGCGGCACCGCATAAAAACTTCATAAATTTTTTCATTCGAAAACCTCCTTATGAATTATATATATGAGTATACCACAAAAATATCAGAATAACAATGGGAGAAGGAGCTATCACAGTAAATTTTTCAATCTGCTGCAATAACTCCTCCAGGAGAATAACAAATATTTTGGTATATGTGAAGTTTTTATTAAATACAAATATATTATACCATAAATTTATAGTAAGTCAATCGGAAAAATGACGAAAAAAAGAGAAAAACCATTGAAAAATGTAGTCTTTGTGCTAAAATAGGGATATGAACAAATAAAATGGCTTAAGTTGTGGTAAGAACAGCTTTTTTTTGGAAAAGAGGAAAAATATGGGAATGAAATCGTTTCGACTGCGCCGGATGGAGCAGTATATATTAGAAAAGGAACATGTATCCATGGAGGAACTTTGCCGGGAGTTTGATATGTCGATAAATACCGTCCGGCTGGATGTGGCACAACTGGTCAGTAAAGGATCTATTAAAAAAATATACGGTGGTGTGTGCAGTAATCATCAGAACAGTCTTGTTCCATTTGAAGAACGTAAGATGAAAAATGAGGATAAAAAGAGGGCAATCTGCTATAAGGCGGCCGGTCTGGTAGAAGATGGGGATATTATTTTTATTGATTCAGGAACGACTGCCATGTATCTGGTGGATTTTCTGGAGGAGAGAAAAAATGTTACGGTTCTTACCAACAATCTGAATGTAATTATACACGCCGTACCGTATCCAAACCTTCAGATAATCTGTCTGCCGGGTATTCTGGAGCGTAAAACGAATTCTTTTGTTTCAGCGGAAACAGGTAAGATATTGTCGAGGTATAATATCCGGAAAGCTTTTTTTGCTGCCACAGGAGTAACAGAAAATGGAGATGTAACAAATTCCTCTTCTTTGGAATATGAGGTGAAACGGGCAGCACTATCGGGTTCAGAGCAGAAATATCTGTTGCTGGATTCCAGCAAATTTGGGAAAAGTGCGTTGCTTACTTTTGCAGAAATTGCAGACATGAACCGTGTCATCACAGACTATGATATGAATCCGGCGCTGCTGGAGTTGTGTATAAGAAACAACGTAGCTGTGGATATGACAGAGCCGCCGGAACAGGGGCTCTAGGACTGAGTATAAATCAGACAGCATAAAATAGAGGGAGGATAAAATGAACTGGAAGGAATTTTATGCTTATATGGGTGATTTGAATATGGTGTCCACGTTTGTACGTCTGGCGCTGGCAATGGTATGCGGTGGGATACTTGGAATAGAACGAGGAAAAAAGAATCGTCCGGCAGGGTTTCGTACCTATATGCTGGTCTGTGTCGGAGCAACTCTGGTAATGCTGACGAATCAGTATATCTGTAAGGTATATGGCACAGGGGACCCGGCAAGACTGGGAGCACAGGTAATCAGCGGGATTGGTTTTCTGGGGGCAGGCACAATTATAGTGACCGGAAAAAACAGGGTCAAGGGTCTGACTACAGCTGCCGGTCTCTGGGCAGATGCCTGTATGGGTCTGGCCATTGGTATAGGGTTCTATTCTGGTGCAGTGATTGGCTGTACCATGATTCTTCTGGTAATGTCAGTACTTCACCGGATTGACGACCGGGTATCGGCCAATACCAAGGTTCTGGATTTGTACATGGAATTTCATAAAATGTCAGATCTGGGTGTGTTTATGAGCTGGATAAAAGAACATGGGATGAAAATCAGTGAAATTGAAATGTCAAAGTCAAATCATATGGAAGAGAGCGGTGTAGCGGTGCTTCTGACAGTAAAGCTGGAAAAAAGAAGACCGCATACAGAGATTATTGAACTGTTATCCCAGGTGGAAGGAGTTCAGTATATTGAAGGATTATAATGGCTTGGCAGGGAGAACGGAGATAAAAAAGGAAAAAACGACAGAGGAGCCTGGCTTGACACCAGACTCCTCTGTACTTTAGGGGAATAATCTATGTAAGATTTTAGTAAGTTGGCACTGTTTTGACTTTGACATCACTCCAATATACTATTATAATAATAGAAAAGAAAGAGAAAAACAAGTTGCACATTGGGAAAAGTGTCAATGGAAAGGATGAAATGTTATAGAATGAAACAGATACCGTATCGTCTTGCAGAGGCATTAAAATGCATATGTAAAAAGAAATCCCTGGAAACGATAACAGTAAGTGAAATTGCAGCAGAGGCAGGGGTCACCAGGCAGGTATTTTATCATTATTTTACAGATAAATTTGAACTGGCTTCGTGGATTCATTGTGTGCATTTATACCAGTCAGTCAAGTCTGCCCTGGAAGAAGATTCACAACAGATGTGGCGTCTGACGACAGAGTACTGGTTGAAACGTCTGGAGAATAATAAGACTTTTTACATAAATGCGTTTCAATCGGTTTCCCAGAAAGAATTCCAGCGGATTATACGGGATTTCTTTTTTCACGCTTATTGCTGGCAGATGGAGCAGCATATGCAGCGGGAACTTAACCAGGAGGAACGATTTGTGCTGCATTTGTACTTATTTGGAGGAATGGAAGAAATTTATGAATGGATTGCAAAAGGGATGCCCATTCCGGCGGAACAGATGGTGCTGCTGTTGGAGGCAGCAATGCCGGAGCTGATTGGAAAGTGGATACTGACAGGAAAAGGAGTTACATACGAAGCCGCTTTGAAAAAAATGGAAGAATATCTTTTGGAAGAAGGTCTTCTGCAGGCGATTTCATAGTCGTTTTTTGTTCATGACTATGTGAAAAAAATGTCAGACAAGACTGCTTTTTGTATAGGGTGCACAAAAACAAGAGGTCGATTTTGTTTAGTTCCACGAAAAAAGTGATAAATTTGCAGGAAAATTAGCAAGTCTTTTCTAGTTGCGTTTTTTCAGGGAGTGTGCTAAAACTAAAGCAACAGAAAACATTGGTGAAAAACACCAGCGTTGGAAGTTGTTGCAAAGAGAGAGTTTTGGGGCACACCGTAGTGTGCAGAAAAGAGGTAATTATGATTCGTAAATTTGTTCAGTGTAAAAATACAAAAGAACGTCTTGGACTGATGGCAGGTTCCAATATACAGGATTGGGCAGAAGGAGAATTAGACACCGTAATGGAGATTTTCGGAATGAAGGTTCCGGAAGGTGCTTCCAAGCAGGAAAAGTGGGAACTGATTATGTTATCCTTAACAAACAAGGAAGCTGCTGACAGTGCTACACTTGGCAGCCAGAAAGTATTCCAGGATGTGGAGGAAGTAAAGTCCTTCGCACAGGAAAAGCTGGAGCACTTAAGTGACTTATCTGCTTACCTGAAGGTTTGCAGTGAGAATGAAATTCAGAGATAAGCTGTAACAGAAAAAGAGACTGTGATAAAAGGGCAGAAGCCGGAAGGACCTGCTGTTTATCGCAGTCTCTTTTGTGGTATAGTTTAGGAAAACGCTTTAATCAGTGCCTTAGATGGCATTTCTCCGTAACATTTCGGTATAAGCCAGTAAGAACGGTCCTACGCCCTTGGCATCATCTTTGACAACTGGCTCGGACATATAGTAGTCGTAGGTACCGTCACTGCGTTCCTTGCCGCCCAGACCTGCTACAAGGCAGATACCGTCAAGACTCATATTACCTTCCTCAGTGGTAAGGTAACGGTCACAGATACCATGGAATGCTTTTTCGCCGGCAATGGCAAAATCCTCTGGAAGGAAGCCAAGTCTTACACCCTTTAAGAAAGCATAGGAGAGAATGGAGCTGCCGCTGGTTTCCAGATAATTGCGTTCCCGTCCTGGGAAGTTTGGAACCTGCCACCACATTCCGCTTTCGTCCTGAAAATACTTTAAGGAAGTCATATAATCTATGTAGATTTCCTTTAATTTATCATAATTTTCCTGGCAGACAGAAGCATCACACTTGTCCAGCGTATCTAATAACGCCATGGCATACCAGCCAAGGGCACGAAGCCAGAAGTTCTGGGAAAGACCGGTTTCTTTATCGCACCAGAACATTTCCCTGGAGCAGTCATAGGCATGGTAATACAGACCGGTTTCTTTGTCACGGCACTTGTCCACAACATTGAAAAACTGCTGGAAAATATCGTCGTAATTCTTCTTATTATTAAAGCGTGTTTCATATTCCATATAGAACGGCTGTCCCATATACAGACCGTCCAGCCAGACCTGTGCCGGATAAATCAGCTTGTGCCAGAAATTTCCTTCTCTGGTACGGGGCTGGCGTTTCACCTGGGAGTAAATCAGCTCAATTGCTTTGCGGTATTTTTCTTTTCCGGTTAAATCATATAATTCAAACAGGGTTTTGCCTGCATTGACATCATCAATATTGAATTTTTCCGGGTTGTAGCCGGAGATGGAACCATCCTCCTGTACACGGTAGCTGATGTAGCTTTCGGCAAAGTCACGGTATTTTTCCTTGCCGGTAATAGAGTACATTTCCAGAATAGCCTTAATCATGCAACCATCAATGTAGTTCCAGTCAGATTTGATGTTCTGACGTTTTTTTTCGATATTCCACGCTGGGAAATCCATCGTACTTTTTTCAAGCAGTTCATCAATATATGCTTCGATGTGATTTTGCTTCATAGGTAACCTCCAATATCATTTCTCAATAACAGTATTATTTTATCATGTGCAGAAGCTTTTTTCAACTAAAAGACATCCGGCTTGGGCATTTTACAGTGGTAAAGCTTTTTGAAGAATGTGTGAATTTTGTGAAACTACTTTTCTTTTTTTGACATTTATGGTATGATGGGGGAGGTTTGCATGTAAAAACAGAGGAATAGTGCCTCACAGGATTAGAAAGGAAATGAAAAGTATGAAGAAAAAGTTAATGACAGTACTGCTTGCCGGTGCCATGGTTCTTGCTGCAGGCTGTGGAAGTACAGGAAAAGTAACCGTTGGTGAGTATAAGGGACTGGCACTGACCAGTGTTTCCCAGGCAGCAGCAGATGAGGATATTGCGCAGATGCTGGAATACTATTCAGAGCTTGCAGAAGTAGACCGTGCGGCACAGGATGGAGATACCGTAAATATTAATTATGTTGGTCTGAAGGATGGAGTGGCATTTGAAGGCGGTACCAATGATTCTGAGGCAGGACATGATTTAGTTCTTGGTTCCAACAGTTTTATTGATGGTTTTGAAGATGGTCTGATTGGTGCAGTAGCAGGCGAAAAGAGAGATTTAAATCTGACCTTCCCGGAAGGGTATCAGAATGCAGAGCTGGCAGGACAGGCGGTGGTGTTCCAGGTAACAGTAAACTCGGTAAAGGAAATACAGGTGCCGGAGCTGACCGATGCATTTGTTGCAGAAAAGTTTCCTGCATATAAAACAGTAGAGGAATATAAGGAAGCACGTCTGGAGTATCTGAATACAGAGACATATTATGAGCAGATTACAGAGCAGATTATGGCTTCCAGTGAAGTGGAAAAGTATGATGAAGGTGAAGTGGCAGACGAAAAGCAGGCACTGATTGATGAGTATACGGCGTATGCGTCTTACTATGGTTCCATGTATGGTCTGGATACAGAAAGTTCCATTAAGTATCTTCTGGGCTTTGAGTCTACCGAGGCTTTTGAAGAAGAAATGGGCAAGTTTGCGTATGAAGTGGTAAAGAACCGGATGATTATCATGGAAATTGCTGAAAAGGAAAAGATTAAAGTAACGGATGAAATCTTTGATACAAAAGCAGCAGAATATGCAGAGGCTTCCGGCTATGCGGATGCGGAAGCGTTTATAACTGCGAATGGGGAAGAGGTGGTTCGTGATGCCCTTCTGGTAGAACTTGTAATGGAGTTTCTGATTGATAATGCTGTGATTTCTGAGGCACAGTAAAAAAAGAGAAAAGTATGTGGCTGCTGCATGAAATTTCTGAGTGTGGCAGCCACATTTTTTTCTTGCGTCCAACCGTATTTGATTATATAATTAAAGCAGTAAAGTGGTAATGTAAAATGGTTCAGGGGATGAGGAGGTATTTAGAATGAAGTTAATTTATATTATTGTGAGCAGTGATGATGATGACAGGGTAATGGAGCAGCTGAACAAGCATGGGTTCAGTGGTACCAAAATGGCAACAACAGGAAGTTTTCTGCGTTCCGGCAATACAACGCTTCTGGTTGGTACGGAAGCGGAAAAAGTAGATAAGGTGATTGAAATTGTAAAACAGGAGTGCGGACCAAGACAGCGGATTACAGCGAATACACCGCCAACAGTAGGAGCGATGAACAGCGGTTATGTCTCTTATCCGGTGATGGTAGATGTGGGAGGAGCTACTATTTTTGTTATGGATGTGGAGAAATTTGTGAAAATATAATATGCATTTTGGACTATAGAAAGCCTGGGAATGCAGGAAACAGCAATAACAAATGGCGGCATCCGGAAAAGGAATGCCGCCATGTATTATTCTTCGCCGTCTTCGAAGATTTCATCAAATTCTTCTTCGTCAAGCAGTTCGTCGAAAGCATCGGAAACGATATCAAATTCTTCGTCATCTTCAATGTTCTGCAAATCGATATCATCGCCGTTTTCTAAGAAACGGTACAGAAAAATTTCGCTTTCCGGGGTGGCATCGGCAGGGAGAAGGGCAATGTACATCTGCTCCTGTCCATTTACTTTTGCCGGGAATGTGGCAATAACATCGCATACTAATTCACTGTCATCATCTAAAGTCAGAGTTACCTGATCAAAAATTTCATCCATGTCGCCCATAATTAGCCTCCATTTGTTATTTTATCGTATAATCATTATAGAGGACAGGCAGATATCTTGTCAACTTAAGAATTGGGAAAAATGTACGAACTTTTGTTTGCACAGCGGAAGGAAGTATGATACACTTAGGACAGGATGTATGAAACAGGTGAAGAACAGAATGAAACAGACAATTTTTCATATTGATGTAAATAGTGCTTTTTTAAGCTGGGAAGCAGTGCACCGGATGAATGCCGAAGGAGAGACGGAAGATTTGCGGCTGGTGCCGTCCATTGTAGGTGGTGACAGAACGAAGCGGCATGGTGTGGTACTGGCAAAATCCACTCCGGCAAAAAAGTTTGGGATTACGACAGGAGAGCCGATATCCCATGCCCTGCAGAAGTGTCCGGAGCTGGTAATTGTTCCGGCAAGACATTGGATTTATGAGGAATATTCTGCAAAATTTATGTCGATTTTAAGAGAATACTCTCCAACGGTGGAGCAGTACAGTATAGATGAGGCATTTATGGATATGACTGGAATGGAGCAGTTGTTTGGTCCTCCGGTAGAGTGTGCCCATGTGATTAAAAACCGTATCCGGGAGGAGTTAAAGTTTACGGTAAATGTGGGTATTTCCACGAATCATCTGCTGGCGAAAATGGCAGGGGATTTCAAAAAGCCGGATCTGGTACATACTTTGTTTCCGGAAGAAATAAAGGAAAAAATGTGGCCGCTTCCGGTGGAAGAACTATTTTTTGTCGGCAGGGCAACAGCTTCCCGGCTTCATACGCTTGGAATTCATACCATCGGAGAACTGGCACAGAGTGATCGTGGGATACTGCACAGCCATTTAAAATCCACCGGGGATACGATATGGAAATTTGCCAATGGAATGGATGATGGTCTGTCGGCCAGAAAACATCAGGAGCCGAAAGGGTACAGTAATGAAACAACCCTGGCGCATGATGTAACAGAACGGGAGGAAGCAGAAGATATCCTGCTGGCATTGGTGGAGCAGGTATCCGGAAGACTCCGGGCAGATGGAAAGAAAGCAGAAGTGGTATCCGTAGGAATCAAAGATGCGTGGTTTATTTCCTCTTCCCACCAGTGTGTTCTGCAGAATCCGGCAGCGGGAACTAGGGAATTGTTTGAATATGCCCGCCGGCTGCTTTCGGAGTTCTGGGATGGAAGACCGGTGAGACTGTTGAATTTTGCGGTAAGCAGGGTAACAGAAGAAGAGGGAAGACAGTTGTCGTTGTTTGACACCACAGATTATGAAAAGCAGGAAAAGGCAGAAAAAGCAATGGATGCCATCCGGGAAAAATTTGGAGCAGGGGCAGTCAGGAGGGCAGTATTTCTGGACTCCGGGAAAACGGAAAAGTAAAAGGATAAAATTATAGTAATCGGACAGGATGGAGATATTTCATGGCAGAAAAAATAACAGTATCTGTACGAAATCTGGTGGAGTTTATATTACGTTCCGGAGACATTGATAATACAAGAGGATATAAGGACCCGGACGCCATGCAGGAGGGGAGCCGCATTCACCGGAAAATTCAGAAAAGCATGCCGTCCGGCTATGCGGCAGAAGTGATGCTGAAAATGGAGGTTCCGCTTCGGAATAGTGGAAAAGAGCTGCTGCTGACCGTGGAAGGACGGGCGGATGGTGTCTGGCTTCGGGAAGGAGAGGAACCGGAAATACTCATTGATGAAATCAAAAGTATGTATCGGGATCTTTCCCACATCAAAGAGCCTGTTCCGGTGCATACAGCCCAGGCAAAGTGCTATGCGTATATTTATGCGGAACAGCATGAACTGGAAAAAATCGGTATACAGATGACTTACTGCAATATAGAAACTGAGGCAGTGAAGCGTTTTGAAGAAGTATTTACCAAAGAAGAGTTGAAGACATGGTTTTTTAATCTGGTAAAGGAATATTCCAAATGGCTGTTCTGGCAGAGAGACTGGGCAGAACAGAGAAACGAAAGCATTAAGGCGCTGCAGTTTCCTTTTGAATACCGTCCGGGACAAAAAGAGTTTGTGACCGGGGTGTACCGCAGTATTTTAAGGGAAAAGAAACTGTTTGTGGAAGCGCCTACCGGAGTAGGTAAGACGATTTCAACTGTGTTTCCGGCAGTAAAGGCTATGGGAGAGGGACTGTCTTCGAAAGTTTTTTATCTGACGGCAAAGACAATTGCCCGTACAGTGGCAGAGGATACGTTTGCCATGCTGGCCGAAAAAGGAGTCCGGTTCCGGTTCGTTACCATAACCTCCAAAGAAAAAATCTGTATTCTGGAAAAGCCGGAGTGCAATCCTGTCAGTTGTCCGCGGGCAAAAGGTCATCTGGACCGGGTAAATGATGCGGTGTTTGATATGCTGACCAGTGAGGAGACGATTACAAGGGGGCTGATAGAGCAGTATGCCGAAAAACATCTGGTCTGTCCGTTTGAAATGTGTCTGGATGTGTCTACCTGGGCAGACGCTGTAGTTTGTGACTATAATTATGTATTTGATCCTGCCGTGTCATTAAAGCGTTTTTTTGCAGAGGAAAAAAAGCAGGATTTTATTTTTCTGATTGATGAGGCACACAATCTGGTAGAACGTGCCAGGGAAATGTACAGTGCAGAGCTGGTAAAAGAAGATTTTCTTTTGGCAAAGCGTCTGATAAAAGGGAAGAGCAGGAAGATGGAAAAGCAGCTGGAAGCCTGTAATGCAGCTTTACTGCGGCTGAAACGGGAGTGTGAGTCATTTCAGGTGTGGGAGAATGTGGGTGATTTTATCATTCCGCTGCTGCGGCTTTCTGCGGAGTATGAGGATTTTCTGCAGGAAGCAGTTCTGGATGCAGAAGCAAAGGAGGCAGTATTGTCCCTGTATTTCGCAGTGCGCCAGTTTTTGTCGGTGTATGAGGTTATGGGAGAAGAGTACCGGATTTATTCAGATTATACAGAGAGCGGTGATTTCCGGTTAAAACTCTTATGCATGGAGCCGGCAAAGCAACTGAAGGAGCGCATGGCGAAGGGGCGTTCGGCAGTGCTGTTTTCAGCAACGCTGCTGCCAATGAACTATTATAAGGAGCAGCTGGGTGGTGAAACGGAGGATTATGCGATTTATGTGCCATCTCCTTTTGATACAAAAAAACGTTTATTAATGATTGGCCGGGATGTCAGTACAAAATATACGAGGCGTAACCGGGAGGAATATGAGAAAATTGCGCTGTATCTGGATTATTTTGTGTCAGCGAAGCTGGGGAATTACTTTGTTTTTTTTCCGTCCTATCAGATGATGGAAAAAACAGTGGAACTTGTAACAGAGCTGCTGGGGTGGAAGCTGGCAGAACTGACAGTGGAAGAAGCAGAGGAAGCGGCTGCACAAATGGGAACGGCAGGAGAAGGAGTGCAGTTACTGGTTCAGCGTTCCGGTATGACAGAAGCAGAAAAAGAGCAGTTTCTGGAAGCTTTTTCTGAACGGCCGGACCAACGTACCGTAGGATTTTGTGTTATGGGTGGAATTTTTGGCGAAGGAATTGATTTAAAGAAGGACCGCCTGATTGGTACAGTGGTGGTAGGTACCGGACTCCCCATGGTTTGTGATGAGCGGGAACTGTTCAGGTTTTATTTTGATGAAAAAAATGGCAGAGGCTTTGATTACGCATATCTGTATCCTGGAATGAATAAAGTCATGCAGTCCGCTGGACGGGTTATCCGCACAACAGAGGATACCGGGGCGGTTTTACTATTGGATGAACGATTTCTGACAGGATCCTACCAGAATCTGTTTCCAAGGGAGTGGTTTCCATATGAGACAGTAACTGCGTCTTCCATGAAAAGGACTCTTCAAAACTTCTGGGAAAAAAATAAGGAATAAAGGAACCGATTTCCTTTCTGTTCATAGAATGAAGTAACAAACATTTTATGAACAGGAAGGTTTTTTTATGAATCCAAATAGACAAAATAATCGTTGTGTGACTCCTGTGGGTGCTGGTTTTGCCGGACGCCCGGGCGGAAGGCCTGTCGGAACCGGCTGTGGTACAGCAGTACCAGCGGCGGGATGTGTAGTAACCGGTGGTATCATTGGAAGCACAAACAACTGCGGCAGTCCATGCAGTAACAGTGCTTGTGGTCCGGCAGTTGCAAATGACTGTGGCAATCCATGTGGTCCGGCAGTGGTTAATGACTGTGGCAATCCATGTGGTCCGGTAGTGGTTAATGACTGCTGTAATCCATGCGGCGTAATAGGTTCTGCAAATGACACATCGGTTGGAGGTATCATTATTGGTCAGAGTGGAAGTGCATGCAACCGGGAAACGGTACTGAATGGGTTGCCGGTTGCCATGGCTTATGTGCCATGGCAGTGCTATGGTAATCTTTATTCTCTGCCGCAGGCATTGAAAAATGGGACTTTATTCCGTGAACTGGATCTTGAATTTGCAGCAAGGAGGTGTAATTAAGTATGCCGGTAATGTGTAAGAATCCTTTGATGATGAAAATAACAGAAATCAGTTTTACCATGGATGAGCTTCGTCTGTTTCTGGATACTCATCCGGACTGCGTAGAGGCACTGGCTTATTATAATGATTTACAGGAAAAAAGAGCACTGGCGGTAGCAGAATATGAAGCACAATTTGGGCCTCTGACTTCCTATGGCAATGTGGAACTTGGCTGTGGTGAATGGAAGTGGGTCTGCGGACCATGGCCATGGCAGAATTATTAATGGAAAGGAATCAGGAGGCAGCGTATGTGGAGTTATGAAAAAAGATTGCAATATCCGGTGAATATTACGACAACCAATCCGAAGCTTGCCATGGTGATTATGTCCCAGCTTGGCGGTCCGGATGGAGAGAAAGCAGCGGCAGGCAGATATTTGTCCCAGAGGTATGGTATGCCTTATGCGGAAGTGGCAGGACTGCTGACAGATATTGGTACCGAAGAAATGGCACATGAGGAAATGATTGCCGCCATCGTCCATCAGCTGACCAGGAATCTGACAGCAGAACAGATTGAGGGTACCCCGTTCGCCAATTATTATGTAGACCACACTCTTGGAATCTATCCTCAGGCAGCCAGCGGCATGCCGTTTACGGCAACCTATTTCCAGTCCAAGGGAGATCCGCTGACTGACCTGCATGAAGACCTGGCCGCAGATGGTACGATTCTATAAGAACAACATAAACAAAATATGATAGGACAAGCCATTTCTAAAATGATAATCTAACGCATGTTGAGAAGATGATATCGAAATAAAACGAAAACAGTAAGGGTTTACTACGACTGTAATATGAATGCTAGGAGGAATGGAAAAAATGTTTTACCATTTAGAAATTAAGCAAATTGTAGATTATCCACGGTGCAGGGTGTACCGGGATTTTCTTCGTGACATTATGGGAGATAGGGAAATTCGTACCAACGGAAATTCCTATCTCTTTTATTTTATGGTGCTTTGCTCTTACGCAAATTACCGTGCCTCTTACCGGAAGCTGGAGGGTATCTCCTATCTGGTCGGTCCGGGAGAATGGGTGTGTTCGACAGCGGAACTGTCGGAATGGTTCCGCACCAGGTTTCAGCACCAGGCGATGTCGATTTTGGATTATTTGCAGGAGCAGCACTATCTTACCTATACCAGGCTTGGCAGAGGAAACCTGATTAAGTTTTCAATTACCGGGTGGTGCCGGAGCAATACAAATTTGGATTACAATTACCCATGTCTGAAGGATGTGGGCTTTTTCTTTTTTCCGGTGTCGGCGGTGCATGAGCTAATCAGCATGGGAAAGTGTTCTGAAATGGATATTGTGCTGGATTTGTGGATTCATGCTATTTATAACGATGAACAGGTACAGGGATCTGATATCGGGCCGGTAGTGTACTTCCGTAATAACACAGGAAATCCTCTTACCAGCTATGCAGACCTGGCAAGCCGGTGGGGAATATCGAAGGCTTCTGTAAGCCGGATTTTAAATAAACTGCAGGAGAAGGAATACTTGTCACTGGTGTCTTTTACAGGCAGGCATGGCAGTGTGATTTATTTATGTAACTACCTGTCTACCATGTTTAGTGTTAGTGATGTAATGATTGATAAAGAGGAGGTTTCTATGGCATTTCAAATTCCGGTACAGCTTATGGAGAATGTATTCCAGGAGGATTCAACAATTAAGGATGAGCAGATTATTATAGAGGAAGGCTGCGTTCCAAAGGAGGAAGTATGCGTTTCAGATTTTAACATACGTTCCATGGTACGGAAAGTTGCAAAAATCCTTGCTGCACAAGGGGTTTCGTGCTGTGAATGCCCACGAACACAATATAAGTTATATAGCTTATCAGACTGCATGGAGGGGAATTTAAAGTATTCTCTGAAAATCGACTGTCCGGACGGAAGGATACCGTATCAGTTTGAGCTGACATTGACTCCGGCAGAAAAAGAAGAGATGGAAACAGATAAGGGAGGAATAGAAAATCATGAGTAAGAAAGAATTAGCAAATACACCATCAGCAGAGGAAAATCCATTGTTCCATGATACCTGGAAGCTGCTTAAAAATTACCGGGATGCGGTATGGAACCTGGAACTGGTAGTCCAGCAGGTAAGAAATTCTTTTGAAATCGAATACGGAAGCAGCATTGAGGAATTTCTGGATTCCATGTATTTGGCTGGGGCGGATATTGGAGGCTCCAAACTTGAGAATTATGCCAGGAGCATAGAACGGAGCAACAAGATGTTAAATCTGCTAAATTCAGCAGTGGAGATTCTTAGGAATAAGCATAAGCATGGAGAACAGTATTACTGGATTCTGTATTACAGCTACCTGTCTCCCCAGCAGCTGCAGAATACGGAAGAAATCATTGAGAGCCTGCGCCCGCATATTGTAAACATATCCCACCGGACCTATTACCGGAAACGTCCGGAGGCAGTCCAGGCACTTAGTTCCATACTCTGGGGATATACTTCGAAGGACTGTCTGGAAATGCTAAATAAGTTCTTTCCGGATGAAAAATAACAGATGGCATGGTAATGGCAGGAAAAGTGAAAGAAGTGGCACTGGATTGCGATTTACAGGTAATTTTGCCCGTGCTATAATGGTCATGCTCAAAATTATGCCATACAAGGAGTATCCATTCCACCAAGGAAACATCTGCTGTTGTAGCAGGTGCTTTTTTTATGTCTTTCGCCAGTAATCTGATTAAAGGTTATTGGCAATTTTTTTTGCTAGGAGGTAGAATATTGAAAAAAAAGAAAGCTTTACAAGAAAGTGAGCAGACTGCTGCGAAGGGAAAGAAAAGGAAGATTCCCTACCAGTACCTTGTAATCGGTGCGGCGGCGTTTGCTTACTTTTTCTGCATGGAAAAGGAAGTGGTCTATGCAACAACCATTTGGGTGAAAGCAGAAGCCATCATGAAGGATGTATACGGAAAGATAGTAGGAATTTCCACCATTACAGCAATCGTGACAGCATCGGTTGCGTTGTTACTGATGAATTTCAGCAAATCAGGAAAAACCGTAGACGAGGCAAGGGCCTGGTTGAAACGTATTGTAATATGCTGGGCTACGCTGAACAGCTTAGGCTTTATCATGGCCTATGTGACACCGTTTTTTACAGGTGGCAAGTGGACAGGAAAGTAAGTATAAGGGGAGGAATGAAACGTGGGTATACTTGACGGCATAGTGGAATGGATAGCCGCCCAGGTAATGAACATCCTTGATCTGATTACAACCTCGGTGCTTGGAACATTAGGCTGCAATATGGAGACGTTCCTGCGGTACTTTCCTGCGGCGCAGACAATGTATGACATTTTCGTAGCGACAGCAATCGGGCTGGTGCTGTTAAATATGATATGGCAGTTATTTAAAAATTTTGGGCTGATTGCAGGCGTGGAAGCAGAGGATCCGATAAAACTGGTGATACGTTCCGTAATTTTCATTGTACTGATTTATTACTGTGATGATATTACGGACATGGTGCTGGACATCGGAGGGACACCATATTCCTGGATACTGGGTTCGGAACTGCCGCCGCTTGATTTTGCTGACTTTAATTCCGTGATTCTTACGGTGCTTGGCGTGGTGGCAAATGGTTCGGTGGCAATTATTGCACTGATTTTGGTGCTGATTCTGGCATGGAATTATATCAAGCTGTTATTTGAAGCAGCGGAACGGTATATCCTTCTGGGGGTCATTATTTTTACTGCACCGATTGCGTTTGCAACAGGAGCTTCCCAGAGTACATCAAATATTTTCAAATCCTGGTGCCGGATGCTTGCAGGACAGGTGTTTCTGCTGATTATGAATGCCTGGTGTCTCCGTTTGTTTACTTCCATGGTAGGAAGCTTTTTAGCAAACCCGTTATCGTTATAGGAGGAGAACCATGAAAAAGAGATTATTATGTATCATTCCGGCAGTTGCCATTCTTTTGTCGAATCCGGTAACTGCGTATGCAATAACGGAAGCAGAAGTGGAAGCGGTAGGAAAAGAAACTGCGGCAGGGAGTATTTTTATCTGGTTCCTGTGTGCGATTGCATTCTTAAAAATAAGCCAGAAGATTGACAGTTTCATGTCGAGTCTTGGTATTAATGTAGGACATACCGGAGGTTCCATGATGGCAGAGCTGATGATAGCTGCAAGAGGGCTGCAAACGGCAAAATCCGTAACTGGAGGCTCCTTTTTCAGGGGAGGTTCTTACCATGCCGGAACAACATCAAACAGTGCTTCCTTTATGGCTGGCGGACTGGCTGGGGCTGTTGGAAGAAGGTTCGGGCAGAGTGCAGCCAGTGCAATGACAGGACAAAAGAATAACCCGGTCAGCCGGATGGCATTTGAAGCGTCGCTTCGAAGAGGCGGCGAGTTTGCAAATAATGTAACCGGTGCAGTGGCACAGGGCAGTATCAGTTATACCGGCTCCATGACAGGAGTGCAGGCAGCCCAGGCACTGACTTCGTACCTTGGCCAGAATGACATGGCAGATGCCCCAAGCTACAGCAATGTAGAGATTGGCGGCGGCAGAATCATGGGTACCGAAACATCGGTGGAACATCCAAATGGAACCGCATTCAGTATGTACAGTACAGAGCAGTACATGGCTCCGGAAGGAAATTATGAAACAATTACTGCTGCGGATAATTCGACCTGGTACAGGCAGTATGCCGAAGATACTGTTGACCGGACACCATATATGAAGGAATCCGGGGAGATTGCGTACAGGGAGTCTATCGTGCAGCGTCTGCCAGCAGTGCCGAGAAGGAAGGAGCGGGTATAAATGGCAGAGGATAAGAAAAGTAATTCCGTCTTTTCCCAGGTGGCAGCAAGTGCAGGATTTGCAAGGGGTGCTGTGAAAACGGGAAAAGTACTGGCAGGTGTGGCAAAAGGAGCGGCTGCCGGTCCATACGGTATGATGGTATCTGCTTTGTGGGAAGGACGGAAGATTATTGGAAAAGCACTGGCTGTCTTCTGCCTGCTGCTGTTTCTTCCGGTTGTTTATATCATGATGCTTCCATCCCTGATTTTTGGTGCAGACGGCCTGAATGGTGCATCAAAAACCATACTGATGGACAGCAGCGAGATTATGGAGAATCTGGCAGATGCGGAGGCAGCGATTGAGGAAATCTTAGGTGAAAAGCATGAGGATGTATTAAAAAAGATAGATAAAGAGGCAAAGAAGCTAAAGGATGGCTGTGAATACAGCATAACGGACGAGTTTGCAGGGAATATCGTTTATGAGAGTTCACTGATTATTTCCCAGTACTGTGCATCGAAATATGACTACCAGGATATCAGCCTCTGGAATCTGAAGTGGCTGCTGCGCCGGAACCTAAAGAACATTTTTTCCTATACGGTCAATGTTACAACGTATGAGAGAGTGGATGAAGCAACAAATACATCTGCCACGATAACCCACTATAATTATGTGGTACAGTACACCGGGGATGATTATTTCGCCGGACAGGTGTTTGAACTGACAGAAACCCAGATGGCAACGGCAAAAGCGTATGCCAGGAATCTGGAACTGTTCTTAAATGACATGGGAACATAAAAATAAATTACAGGAGGTATGCCATGTATGTCTATGCAGAAGAATGCCGGACAGGATGAGAATGATATATACATCATTCCGCCTAATTTTATCGACACCGGAACCTTGTTTGGCGGAACCATGAAGCTTCGCAATGCAGTCGAAGCTCTGGTTTTAGTTATTGTAATAGGGGTTCCGGTGTTTCATATTCCGGTATCACTGACAACAAAAATAATTATTGCCTGCGTGACGGTACTGCCGGCTGCATTATTCGCCATCATCGGCATGGACGGGGAAAGTCTTTCCTCTTTTGTTCTGAATTTCTTCAGCTACATGAAAAACAAAAGGGTTGTTGGAGAGGAGGAAGCCCGGGATATTCCGGAAAAGGACAGGGCAAAGAGCAGGACGCAGAAAAAGGAAAAGAAAGTAAAGCCTAAGAAAGAGGATTTTGCAGAGGAGTTTGGGCAGTTTAAGGAATGCAAGGAGTCCAGACTGCCGGATAAGGGACAGAAAAAGGCTGGTGCAAAGGAAACAGTGGAACCGATGAACCCGGTGGCTTCCTATCTGCCGATTAAGAAGGTGGAAAACGGAATAATTTATACAAAAGACCGCCGTTATGTCAAGATTATCGAGGTAATTCCTATCAATTTTCTTTTACGCAGCGCAAGGGAGCAGAGGAGCATTATTTATTCCTTTGTGAGTTACTTAAAAATCAGTTCTGTAAAACTGCAGTTTAAAGTGCTGACAAAACGGGCGGATATTAACCGTCACCTGGATTCCATCCGGGAAGAAATGAAAAATGAAACAGACGAGAGATGTCTGTTGTTGCAGAAGGATTATGAAAACCTGATACGTCGTATTGGCTCTAAAGAGGCCATTACACGGCGCTTTTTTATTGTGTTTGAATATGAGCCGCTGACTGCTAACCATGGGGATGTGGAAACAGAAGCAATCAATTCCCTGGCTACGGTGGCTCGTAATGCAAAGACATACCTGCAGCAGTGCGGTAACGAGGTTCTGGTGGCGGAAGATGATGACGAGATGGCGACAGAGGTATTTTACAGTATCCTTAACCGGAGAACCAGTGCCATAAAGCCAATCAATGTCCGTGTAAATGAAGTGATAGGAAAATATATCAACGCAGGCCGGAGGGATGAAATAGACCGTATACCGGCAACAGAGTTCATGGCCCCGGACAGCATTGATTATACCCATGGCAGCTATGTGAAAATGGACGGGGTATACCATACCTATCTGCTGGTGCCGTCCTATGGTTACCGGGCGCAGGTGTGTGCGGGATGGATGTCGTTGTTAGTAAATGCCGGGGAAGGAATTGATGTGAATATTTTCTTTGACCGGCAGCCAAAGGACAGGATAGTGCAGAAGCTGGGACAGCAGCTTAGAATCAACCGGTCCAAAATCAAGGACGCTTCCGATACGAATACGGACTTTGATGATTTGGACAGTGCCATCCGCTCCGGATATTTCTTGAAGGATGGTCTGGCAGCCAATGAGGATTTTTATTATATGAATATCCTTATTACGATTACGGCAGACAGCCTGGAGGAACTGGAGTGGCGCACAAATGAAATGAAAAAGCTGCTGCTTTCTCAGGACATGGAGGCGGTATCCTGCCACTTCAGGGAGGAGCAGGCACTGCTTTCTGCTTTGCCGCTGGTATCGTTAGATAAGAGCCTCTTTGAACGCTCCAAGCGAAATATCCTCACCACAAGCGTTGCCAGCTGCTACCCGTTTACATCTTTTGAGATGTGCGATGATAACGGAATCCTTCTTGGTGTAAACAAGCATAACAATTCGCTTATCATTGTGGATATCTTTAACTCAAGGGTGTATAAGAATGCTAATATGGCTATCCTGGGAACGTCAGGTGCCGGTAAGACATTCTTAATGCAGCTGATGGCTCTGCGCATGAGAAGAAAGAATGTCCAGGTATTTATTATCGCACCGTTAAAAGGACATGAGTTCCACCGTGCCTGCAGCAACATCGGAGGCGAGTTTATTTCCATATCGCCTGCTTCGAAAAACTGTATCAATATCATGGAAATCAGAAAAGTGGATTCTTCCGCCAGCGACATACTGGATGGACCGCAGACGGAAAAATCACTGCTGGCTGCTAAAATCCAGCGTTTGCACATTTTCTTTTCCCTGCTGATTCCTGATATGTCCCATGAAGAAAAGCAGCTGCTAGATGAAGCGTTGATACAGACCTACAAGAAAAAAGGCATTACACATAACAATGAGAGCCTGTATGACCCGGACAATCCGGGACAGTATAAGGAAATGCCAATCCTTGGTGACACTTATAATATCTTAAAGGAAAATCCGAATACCAGACGGCTTGCGAACATTATGAACCGTCTGGTAAATGGTTCGGCTTCCACCTTCAACCAGCAGACCAACGTAAATCTGGATAACAAGTACACAGTGCTTGATATTTCAGAACTGACCGGGGACCTGCTTACGGTGGGCATGTTTGTTGCCCTTGATTTCGTATGGGACAAGGCAAAGGAAGACCGGACGGTGGAAAAAGCCATTTTCATTGATGAAACATGGCAGCTCATCGGTGCTGCTTCCAATCGTCTGGCGGCTGAGTTTGTACTGGAAATCTTTAAGATTATCCGAGGCTACGGCGGTTCTGCCATCTGTGCCACACAGGATTTGAATGATTTCTTTGCGCTGGAAGATGGCAAGTATGGCAAAGGCATTATTAACAATTCCAAGACGAAGATTGTCCTTAACCTGGAAGATGAGGAAGCAATGCGTGTGCAGTCCATTCTCCATCTGTCGGAAGCGGAAACCATGGCTGTGACTCACTTTGAACGTGGCAATGGGCTGATTTCCACGAATAACAACAATGTTACTGTGGAGTTTAAAGCATCGGAACTGGAAAAGGAACTGATTACCACAGACCGTCTGGAACTGAAGCGGCTTTTGGAAAAGGAAAAAGAACGACAGCAGATGCTGGAGGCAGGATAATACATAAAGTTTAAGTACGGAATACGGATGGTTTATTTTGCTGTAACAGGCAGAAAAATCACTATATGTATTGTGTAAGCAGACTTTATGTAATACAAGAATCATTATGAAGGAGTATGCCATGAAGCATATTAGTATGGAACAGGAAAACCATTTGACAAAGATTAACAGGATGCTTTCCATGTACCAGGTGCTGGAGGTGGCACAGCTGGAAAAAGCCTTTCCGGATTTGGACGGGATGAAGCTTAGGATGCTGCTTAAAAGGCTGGAAAAGAACGGTCGGCTGGCATTTGACAAAGAAAATGGCATGGTGATGTATTCGAAGGAATGTAGCAGGAACCAGGCGGTGATAGCAGCCTTCTGGGTGCTGCTGGATTTCTATTCAGACATCACATACCATACGGTCAGTGAATATCCGGTGGCACTGACTTTTTATACGGACAAGGCTGGATATGATGTAGTGTATGTTCCGGAAGATAAGGAAATCATAATAAACCATGCGCTGGCAGGGTTCGGTGAGGAGTCTCCCCACCGGCTGGTGATTGTAGAAAAATCAGAACAGATGGCACGGCTTCATTTTCCGGGCATTGCAGCATTCTGCCTTGTCCTGCCGGATGGAAAGGTACAATATTACAGGAAACAAGGAGTGACAGAAAGTTAGTATGGATCGTTCAACATTATCCACACGTTTATCCCGTATTGAGGAAGAGCTGCCGAAGCTGTTTAATACCATAAATGCCATGAAGATTACAAATACCGGCACTTATGGCAAGAACTACGAGGAGTTAAGTCTGGATGCGGCACAGCGGGCAGAGAAAATTGCCTGCTCACTGCGGAACCTGATATTTGCGGCGAATTTAGTGGAACGTCCGCTCCTGATGGAAAAGGTGGCGGAAGTACATGGGATTGTAATAGAGCATACAGAAAATACCGTCAGTATCACGCTTCCGGGACTGATGCCAAAGCGGACGAAGCGGGTGAATACTACGTTTCTTACTGATCCGCTGCATGCCAGCCTGACAGCGTATACGAAGGAGCAGGTGCTGCCCCGGTTCCGGGACTGCGTAATCTGCTTTTCCCATATCTTTGACCGTAAACTGTCCTCAAGGCGGATTCGGGATTATGATAATCTGGAATGCAAGCAGATTGTCGATACCGTGGCAAGCTTCATCATGACGGATGACAGCGGATTGTTCTGTGATGCTTACCACACAACAGAATTTGGAAGCAGGGACTGTACGGTGCTTACCATTATGGAGAAAACGGCGTTTCCGGCATGGCTGAAAACCCTGGAAGAACAGGGAAAACTGATGTCGGATTTTTAAGGATTTTTTTCAAAAAAAATCCGACTAGGGTAAAAATTGAGCCGGAGTAAGGAAAAACCAGCAGTTGCAGGGCATGCAGCGGAACCGTTTTTTAACGGAGTTTCAGGCTGGTATGGTAAAATCCTGCTGTTTTTAACTGCGATAAGATTGAACTCCGGATGGGAGGTAATTACCATTGGAAACAGATACCTGTGCGTATCATTTATTAACATTAACCGCCCTTTCCGGGGAGAGCAGTGCGGACATCCTTTCGTATATGGGAGTGGGCCCAAGCTATGGGGAAAAGCTCATTACGAAATTAAAGGAAGAGGGCTACATTAAGACACATTATAAAGACCGGTTACGAGGATACAGGCTTACAAGCAGGGGAAAAAAGCTCCTGCTTAGTGAGAACCCGGACCGGTTTTCGTTTTATTTAAGTGGCAATACAGACACGAACCGTCCAAGAAGCGATTACCAAAGAAGGCTGCGGCTTCAGCAGGCATCCATTGTATATGCCATGCTAATAAGGGCAGGGGTGCAGCTGTACCGGGATAAGAAGCCGTTATTGTTCCAGGGCGAATGTAGGGAACGATTAAAACTGGATCTTCCGGTATTTTATCAGGCAAAGGAGATAAAGAAGCTGGGTGCGGAAGCGGTAAAAATCAATAATTCACGGACGATGGGTGTTTTGTTTACGCTAAAGTGCATCTATGCAGTCTTTTACACCGGGGATTCCCTGATGAAATGGGAATACCGGACAGAGCTGAAAGTGAAAACCATGCTGCAGTACCATATCAGCCGTGGCATATTATCAAAAGACTGTATTTCCCCTTGGTATCATCCGGATACGCCGGTTAAGGCACTGGTGATAGGAAAGGACATGGACACTGCTCTGAAACTGATGAACAGCAGGGGCGGGTACCAGAAAAGCTGTTTCTGCCTGGATGCAAGCTTTGAATATTTTCATTATGTTCCAGCAGAACCAGCAGGCGAAACCCTGTTAAAAGTATTATGCAGCCCGGAACTTCAGGAGTCCTTAAAAAAGCTCCTTGTGTCTGACCTTCAGCCTCCAGACGGTAACCTGGGGCTGGAGCATGATGCCATGAGCGACGGGGTACCGGTACTGGTGGCTTTTGAGTTTGACATGCTAAGGATTACTAGGTTTGCCACAGCCCTGGCGCTGCATGGGCTTTACGGGAACCTTATCTGCTTTGACTTTCAAAAGCAGGTGCTTATGGAGTACTTCGGGGAAAGTGTTACGATTGAAACTATTGACTTGTCGAAATTTGAGAGGAGGTTTTTGAACTGAAACTGATGCAGGATAAGAAAAAGCTGTTCTGTATATGCCTGGTTCTGCCGGTACTGTTATTCGTATTGCTGTACATAGGCGGTTATCTGGCACAGTTTATGATTAATTATCAGGAGTGGAATGAGAATGGTGCAGTTTTTGGTTATGAGACAGCTCCACAATTTCCGTCCGGGAAGATGTCAGCCTGCCTGAAGGCTATGACAGTGGTTCCGTATAACCTGTATGGAATACTGCTGTGTGTAATACTGTTTGGATTGTTGATAATCTTAGTCATGCGTATGGGTTTTGGTGGAAAAGGAACTTATGACAAGGAGCGCAATTTGACATACTCGGAAAAAGGTACTTATGGAACCTCCGGTTTCATGAGTGAAGCAGAGATGAATAAGGTACTGGAGCTGGTGTCGAATGTGGCACATACCAAAGGCGTAATTTTGGGAAAACTGGACGGCAGTGCAGTCTGCCTGCCGGAAAAGACCCGTATGAACCGGAATGTTGCCGTATTTGGTGCCAGCGGTTCCATGAAAAGCCGAGCGTATGCCAGAAATGTGATATTCCAGTGTGTGGCTCGGGGCGAAAGCCTGATTGTGACAGATCCAAAGTCAGAGCTTTATGGGGACATGCGGATTTATCTGGAGGAAAACGATTATATTGTCCGGGTATTCAACCTGGTAGATCCGGAAAACTCCGACAGCTGGAACTGCCTGGCAGAAGTGGAAGGGCAGGAAATCATGGCGCAGCTGTTCAGTGATGTAATCATAAAAAATACTGGTTCGGAAAAGGGTGACCATTTCTGGGACAATGCTGAGATGAACCTGTTAAAGGCACTTGTTTTGTATGTGGACCAAGGTTTTCCGCCGGAAGGCAGAAATATTGGGCAGGTGTATAAGCTGCTGACGCTTAATTCTGAAAAAGAGCTGAACAGCCTGTTTGACATGCTGCCGATTTCCCATCCGGCAAAAGCACCGTACAATATCTTTCAGCAGGCAGCGGATTCTGTCCGCAGCGGGGTTATCATCGGTCTTGGAACCAGGCTTCAGGTATTCCAGAACAAGTTAATCTGTAAGATAACCAGTTTTGATGAAATCAGCCTTACGCTGCCGGGACAGAAAAAGTGTGCCTACTTTTGTATTACCTCAGACCAGGATTCGGCGTTTGATTTCTTATCATCGCTGTTTATGTCTTTTGTTTTTATCAAGCTGGTACGGTATGCGGACAAGCATGGCAAGGGAGGACGGCTTCCTGTTCCGGTACATATCCTGGCGGATGAGCTGGCAAACGGAGGCTGCACGATTGCAGACCTGACAAAGAAAATCAGCACCATCCGTTCCAGGGCATTGTCCATCAGCTGCATTTTCCAGAACCTGCCCCAGATGCAGAACCGGTACCCGGACAATAAGTGGCAGGAAATTATCGGCAACTGCGACACTCAGCTGTTTCTTGGCTGCACCGATGAGATGACAGCGGAGTTTATCAGCAACCGGACAGGGGAGGTAAGCGTTGCTGTATCCACGGAGGCAAAGCAGTTAAATACCATGCGGATTTCTGACTACACGCCGGATTACCGGCAGACAAGTTCTGTAGGAAAGCGGAAACTGATGACTCCGGATGAGGTACTCCGCCTGCCATTAGACCAGGCTCTTATTATCCTGCGGGGACAGAAGGTACTTAAGGTAGAAAAGTTTGATTATACCCTTCATCCGGAAAGCAGTAAAATAAAAGTCTGCCGGGCCTGCGAGCATGTACCGGAATGGAGAAAGGCTCCGGAGAAAGAGGATGAGGATCTGACGTACCTGTTGAAGCCAAAAGCAAAGGAAAAAAAGAAGAGGGTAAAAAAGAAAACGGAAGCAGAAGCTGTACCGGAAAAATCAGATGTGGAATGGCCGGAAGACTTCATGGTGGAAGAGGATTGGGCCATTGTAGCTACAGATAAAAAATCAATTATGTCGTAAAGGAGATTAGTAATATGCCTAGAAAAAAGAAAACAGAAGAATTACATGAAACAGAAGTGACCGCAGAGGAAAAAAAGAATGTCCCTGCTTCGATTCTCACACTGACTGCAGATGCAGAGGTGGAGACACAGGAAACAAAAGAGGACATTATCTGGCATGAACTGCAGAATGCGTACCGTACCAGAAAGATTTTAACCGGAAACCTGGGCGGTATTGAAAAGATGGAAGGCGGCGGGACGATTGCAGTCATCTACTACAAAGAGATGCGTGTGGTTATTCCTCTGGCAGAAATGATGATTAACCTGGTGGAAAGCGAGGAGCATGACTACGGGGAAATGGTACAGCGCCAGAACAAAATCCTTGGCAACATGCTTGGCTGTGAAATCGATTTTATTATTAAAGGCATTGACAATGAGAGCAGGAGCGTAGTTGCAAGCAGGAAGGATGCCATGCACAAGAAACGCCAGATTTTTTATCTGCCGGATGCAGCAGGAAATGCCCGTGTCTGTGAAGACCGTATCGTTCAGGCAAGGGTGATTGCTGTTGCGGAAAAGGTTGTGAGGGTGGAAATCTTCGGTGTGGAATGTTCCATTCTGGCCCGTGACTTATCCTGGGACTGGATGGGTGATGCCACAGAGAGCTTTCATGTGGGCGAGCAGATTTTGGTGCGTATCCTTAGTGTATCTGTCAAATCCATAGAGGACATCACAGTGAAGGCAGATGTAAAGAGTGTGAAGGGAAACACTAGCAAGGAGAACCTTTCAAAGTGCAAGATCCAGGGCAAGTATGCCGGCGTGGTGACTGATATCCACAAGGGAACCGTATTTGTGCGCCTTCATATTGGAGTCAATGCCGTGGCCCACAGCTGCTATGACAGCAGGATGCCGGGTAAAAAGGATGAGGTCAGTTTTGTAGTGACAAGGATTGATGAGGAACGGAATGTGGCAGTTGGATTGATTTCGAGGATTATTAGACAGCGTATTTAAATGTAGCGACCGACAAGTAATTGAGAATGACTTGTCAGCCATTACATTTATTTGGGATAATCAAATTTTTTGAGGGTTATTATGAGGAGTTTTCAATAATTTAAATCGGGTATACTGTACCCATAGGTGTAGACATTTCAACTTGGGTATCCTAACTTCTACATAGACGTCATTTGTTGGTGTTACCATGTATTTAGATAAGCAAGATGTTTGATGCCTTAAAAGTAGATATTTCTTCTTTAGTGAATCTCAAGAAAACCATCAAAAAGTTTGATTACTCCTTATTGGTCATTTATTATATGAGTAAGTAATTCTGAAATATAACTTTCTTTGGCTTCGTATTGCTCAATCTGTTGATAGGTATTTTTATTATAAAAAACGAGTTCTTCAATTTCACCATCAGAGAAATCCTTGTTTTTTTTGAAGTTTTCTAGTAATTCAGTGGTAGTCAACGTTGTTTTAATTTCATATAATATTCCGATTGGATAAAGAGCCAATTCGTGTTCTGCACCATAAGGAATTTTAATATACTTTGCATTGATGTCATAAAATGTTTCGTCATGTTTTAAATCCATTGCCATTTCTTCCTGGAATTCTCTATATAAACAATTTTGAGGTATAAATAGATTGTTGTCAAAGTCCAAAGAGTCTACCATTCCTCCTATAGTATTAATCCTTTTATGTTTGTTTTTAATAATACATAAATAGTTATCAGCAGTCATGATATATGAAGCGATAAATAATGAACGAACTTTTAATTTGTTAGTTCGTTTGGCGTATATTAAATCAGAAAATTTTGTTTTTCCAATTTCAAAAATATAATTGCCTTCATTTGTTTTTATATTAGTAACTAAAAAGATATCGCCATTATAGTAATCAGAAGGAATCTTCTCTTTGATAAACTCCTCCCATATATTATTAATTTCTAGTTTTTCTTCTATGGTTCTTTTGATGATGAAAGGCTGCTTTTGCTCAAAAATAATATTACCCGTTAACTTTATTATCATATTATTATGAGAATATAATCTCAAATTCACCTCGCTATAATTTTTTTTGAAGCAATCAATTTAATTTTGTAAATTCAAAGAAAAAACTTTTAAATTGCAGGCTCAGATTTCCACTAATAAAACCGTTTTGTCATCAGAAATATCAATTCCTGTTTTTAATAAATAGTTATTTTCTTCTAGATTCTGTTGCTCTAAAATGGTTTGAAGTTTTGCTCTAATAAATATATCCTTGGATTCGAAATATATGAGATTAGCTTCATCTATGCTAGGTCTAAATCCATCACTACAAATTACAAATCGGTCTTTTTCTTCAATTTCAACGTTTCCTATAATAGCATGCTCTACGATATTAGGGTCTAAGATTCCAATCCAATATCCATTTTCAATATTTATAAAATTTTTTATCTCACGAACTATTTCTAATACATGAGCCCTATATTGTTCACTATTGTTTTTATATTGCTCCTTTACTTCATTAACTTGTAGATGGAATGGTTGAATGCGTGTGTCAGTATATCGCGTAGTAGGGGACTTGCTAATAAATAAAGAACAATCGCCTAAACATAAATATTCTAAAAATCCTTGGGTATATTTTACACAACAAATTGCATATGTGGGTAATTTATTAATTGCGATCTGATTAATATTTGGGACTTTTGCTAACGCTTCTAATTGTACTTCTCTAATTGCAGCACTGACAAATTCCTTTAGTGATGATTTTGTATTTCCTTTTTTTAGTGCATTATTTAATTTTTGAACGATCCAGTATACATCACCAAGAGGGGACAGGTAATGGTTGTCAAAAACATCTGTTGCACCATCGATTACCCAAAAAAAATTATCTTTATATCCATATGCATCTTGATTTATGTGTTTCTTACATCCTTGACAATATTCTAACAGTATCTTCATTCAATACCTCCTTGATTATTTACAAAACATATGATTCCATAAGTTTAAGTCAAAACCATTTCCAATTAAATAGCCAAGCAAAAGAAGTGACCCAGTGAAAAGACAAGTAATTATAATTCGGAATATCCCTATATGTGAGGAAAAAAGAATATTTAAAACAGTATAAGATATTATCAGACAAGCTGTTAATATAATAATTAAACCACTGGATATTCCAAAAGTATCAATATTTAATGTTATGCTAATTGTTCCAATTATCAATGAGATTATTGTAGCAAAAAATCCTAAAATTTCAATATACTTAATTTGCTGTTGTTCGAGTTGGGTTTGAATTTTTTCATATCTTTCGTAGGATTCCGTAACTTTTGAATCAACCAATTGTAGTGTTTCAGCAGTATTTATTTCTAATTGCGTATTATGATAACTTGAGATTCGAATAAGTGAATCTTTTTCATCTGTTCTTTCATATGAGATAGCTAACGCAATCATTTCTCTCGCCTCTGCGTAATTTTCTTGATATGCCAATAACTTTGCTTTTGAACAATAGTATCTTGAATAAGGTGCACGATTACGTTCTTCCTCATGAATGTAAATAGCTCTTTCCACATATTGCAGTGCGTCAGAGACATCGGTATCACTCACAATATTTTTAAATAGCAAACTATCAAGAACAATATCTGCGAAGTTATTAAAACATCCGATATTATTTGATTTGGTATTATATTCATTAATAGCTTTTTTTCCATAGCGAATAGCCTTTAAATAGAAGTCTTTACGTAATGTATCAAGAAATTTAAATTTATAGTACTGCGACCAAATTATATCACGTAAATATTCATAGATTTCTTCATTAAATATAGTAATATAGTTGTCAACTAAAGTAAAGAGTTGATAACGTTGTTCAAAACGTCGGTATTCAGTAAATAGGCAATAAAAAGCAGAAAAACGTACTTGCTTGTTTTTTTTAGTATCATTAATTATAGCAAAATAATCATCTGGAATTTTAGAAAATTTATCATTAAATATTATTTTTTTTAAATGTATTGTATAATCTGCATCTTGCGGGTCTTTATATTTGGATAATTCATTGTGTAAATTTTTCATTTTTCTCCTTTGCAATACTTATAGTAAATGATTTTTCATAAGGATATTTTTGATTTCTGTCAATGTTAACAAATTACATGTATTGGACTTGCATTCTATGTGAGGTATTTTTTGGCATGGTTTAAATCCAATGTGATAATATCCGTTATTTTCATAAATGTAAGGTGCTTCTTCTTCACTATACAGTTCTTCAAACAACTTTTCCCCAGGACGTAATCCAGTAATTTGTATATCATTTTTTTTGTCTAATTCATATTTTTCACAAATAACTTTGGCTAAATCGTATATACTACAGGCTTTCATATTCAAAAAAATAGTCTCGCTATTCTTTCCATTTGATAAAGCATGTACCAGTAATTGATATACCTCTTCAGTGGTCATTATAAATCTTGTCATATTTTGGTCCGTCAATGTGATTTTTTTAATTTTTTCGATTTGTTTTTTCCAAAGAGGAATAACGGATCCTCTAGATCCTAAAACATTTCCTAGTCTGACGCAAACGATTTCTGTTGCCCCACTTGAATCATGAATTGCTTTTACTAATCGTTCGCTGATTCCTTTAGACATTCCCATGCAGTTAGTTGGATTTACTGCTTTATCTGTTGACATACATACAACTTTTTTGACACCTTGACGTATTGATGATGTGATAACATTATGTGTGCCTATAATATTAGTTAAGACCGCTTCCATAGGATTGTTTTCAGCAACTGGTACTTGCTTAATTGCGGCGGTATGAATTACAAAATCTACACCTACTAAAACATTATCTAAACGTTGACAATCTCTAATATCACCTATGATATATTGTATTTTTTTATCTAAGAATTGTTGTTTCATATTATATTGTTTTTCTTCATCACGAGAAAATATTATTACTTTTTTACATCCTGACATAATGATTTTCTCAACTAAATATTGTCCTATTGTTCCGGTTCCGCCTGTTATTAGTATGGTTTTTTCTGAAAACATATTATGCCTCCTCAATTGTAATTTTTGTGCTGCTAATTATGCCTCATAATAATTATACATTATAAGTTATGAAAATATATTTTCTATTAGTTTAACATGATTTGCACAAAAATTCTGTAACGTTTCACGAAAATTTTGAATTAACAATTAAAAAAATATAAGATATTGGTTTTAGAAATGACTGTATGGCACAAAATTGTCCTAAATTGGCACAGTTTTGCGATTTACACGGTAAATTCACTGTGATAAAATGTGTATCGTGAAAAATTATGAGTAGAGAAACGCAGGCAAAAAGCAGATTCCCAGCTTCGCCTGCGTTTTTTGTGTTCTGGAGGTGATGATTATTAAAAAGAAGATAGGGAAACTGTTTCGCTCAGAGAGAGGTGAAACCTCGTACATTAACAGTTACGTTTATATTCTGGTAACGGTTATACTGATTGTGTTTGTTATCAATGTGTTCCATATTATTTCTGCAAAACAGGAAATGGACCATATTGCAGACCAGCTGGTAAAACAGATCCAGCTGAATGGTGGGACGAACTCAGATACGGATGATTTGTTTGACTTCCTGACCGGGCAGATAAGCAATGTCCAGAACCTGGACTACCAGGTAACCAGTACGGCAAGGGTAAATAAAATCCAGATTGGCACACCGTTTTATGTGACAATTACCGGAAGGTGCAATCTGGGTGGTATGTGGAATTTTAACCTGGTTACGATAAACCTTCAGGCGGTAGGAGCCGGGGTAAGCGAACATTACTGGAAATAGGAGGCACTATGAAAAAGCTTTGGAAAAATGAACGTGGCGACATGCCGTTCCTTACCCTGTTTCTCATGTTGGCAGTGGTTATGGTGATGTCCTTTGTGCTTTTGTTTGCCACAGTGAAAATTAACTGTATTAACATCCGGAATGCCTTCAAAATGGAGCTTAATAATGTCAGTGCCAGTATATATGCAGATACCTTCCATTCCCAGAGGGAAGCAAATCTCATGTCTTACATGGCGGATGTACATATCAGCCCGGAATACCTTGCCGCTTTGGAAGAAGGTTTCATTGACGGGGTGAAGGAAAAGGTTCCCTTAGTGACGGATGATTATACGTTGTCGGAAATTGAGATTCAATTTTTTAAGCACTCAGACAAAATTGAATACATTGCAACCGGCTTGGTGACATTCAATATCAACATGTTCGGCAGATGGTTTCCGCCAATAGAGCAGGAAATCCGTTTGACAGGCACCCATAATACGAAATATTGATAAGGCTGTTGTAAATTAAATTTTATGTGCGTATAAAATATCAGAAACCGAAAGAGGAAGGAGAAATTCACATGAAGAAAAAAAGAAAATTCAGCATGCCATCCATAGCTTCCAGTCCGAATACACTGATTGTCCTGTGTGGTGCGCTGTTTGGGCTGGCCCTTATTTTAAGCATTGAGCCGAAAGGCGAAAAATTTGTCCCGTCTTATAAGGAGAACAGTTCCCAGACGAAATCCTGGGATGAGAATGAAACAGTTGTGTTGGCAGGCATCGTGGATGAGGAAACAGAAGGGACATTAGAAACAGTTCCGGAAGTCACCATTTATCCGGCAGAAGAAATTCCTGAAACCAGTGGTGACAGCGGAACCGGTATTCCCGAAGCGGAAACCGGTACGGAAGGCAGGACAGAGATGCCGGGTACGGATGTTATAGTGGATAACCAGACTGAACCGGAAGATGATGGTGGAAAAGAAACAGTGAATGTGCCGGAAGGCAGCGAGCAGGAAGATACTACAGACAAACTTCCGGGTAAGGAAGAAAACCCGGATACGGCACCGGATACTACGCTGGATACAGACAAAGATATACCGGATGAAGTAATCCATGTTGCGGAGAACGTAACAAAGGAAGACAAAGCAGATACTAAACCACAGGAAAAACCTAAAACGCCGGACGATACCAAAAATCCGGATAAGAAGCCGGAATATGGCGATGATGTGGACTTATGTCAATACTTTGGACAAAAAAAGTTGAAAGGTTATCCAGCTTTTTTTAGTTCCTCATCCTCCTTCTGCTGAGGCGTCATATAACCAATGGCACTGTGAATCCGCTTACGGTTATACCAACCCTCTATGTATT
>JAGBBW010000004.1 GCA_017938285.1 Lachnospiraceae bacterium | reverse complement strand
TAAAATGTAAGATTCGCCTGAGGTGGCAGAAGCCTATGGAACAAAAAAGCAAAAACCGAACAGGAAATAAGATATTGACCTATCGTGTACGCCTGTATGACCGCCATTTTTCCTGGCTGAAGGCTACGAAGGAACTGTACACCCAGGTAGTGCAGCACTTCTTTCATGTATTACAGCAGGAAGAGGAGTTGTTAAAAGAGTCGGACTTTTCCCTGCTCCGTACCCTGGAAATCAGGTGTATCGGAACAAAGGAAATGAAAGCGGCCGGAATCCGTCCGGACTATCCGCTGACCGGATTTCCAAAGATTCCGCTTTATTTCCGCAGGTCTGCCATTAACACCGCCGTGGACCTTGCCCGGAAAAAGGCAGGAACGGTAAACCCGCACATTACCCTTTACAAGGGAATGTACCAGAATTTTACGGACACTACGATTGAACTGAAACTGTTCAACGGGGAGAAGTGGGTCTGGGTCACATATCCTTTTACCGGACGCAGCCTGCCGCCAGAGGCAGAACGCCTGTCACCTATGCTGGTGCTGGAAAAGAGAACTGCCTGGCTGGAGGTGCCGCTTTCCTTTGAAGTGCAGGATATCCGCACCGTGAAGGAGCGGATGGAAACGGAAGAACGCATTTGCGCTGTATCCTTTCCGGATCATGACGTCCTTGCGGCCGCCGTGATACTGTCACGAACCGGGGAAGAGCTGGAACAAAAAGTGTTCCGTGGAGGAAATGAAAAGGAAGACCAGAGGAGAAAGCTGTCGGCACGAATCCATACCAGCGAGGAAAGCAGGGGGATGGAGGAACGCAGAAACCGGTCTGATGTCCGGATGGAAACAGTGTCAGATTGTGGGGACGGAAGCAATATAACAGGAACAAAGGAAAACAGTGCAAAAGAAAATGCAGCCCTGTATGCCGGTATCCACGACCTCAACCGCTATTACGCCCACCGTGTCAGCCGCCAGATTCTTGCATTCTGCCAGCAGCAGAACATCAAAATCATTGTGGTGCCTAATTATGAAAATGCACTCGATTTCCGAGACAAGCAGTATCTGAAAACTGACGGATACCGCTGGCTGGGACGCTCCATTATCAAAAATCTGAAATATAAAGCATTTCAGCAGGGAATTCTTGTGACATCGGTCCGTCCGTACCATATTTCGGACTGCTGCAGTGAATGCGGAGAAAAGATACGGAAGTATAACGAAGGACACACCGCCGGAAAGAAGTATTATGGCGGAAAGCTGTTTTTGTGTCCGAACGGGCATAAAGGCAACGCGGCGTTTAATACAGCGCGGAATGTGGGGAAAAGTTTTCTGGGATATTTCCCGGAGAAAAGAAGCTAAGTCACAGGAAAGACATTGCGGAAACATACGAATCAATCAGGTAGTTATACAGTGCAAATGCGCTGTTGACACATAGAAAAGTAAGGATTCTTACTGAAAAATCATGCTGGTAACAGTATGTGGCAGTTTTGTTTTTTGACAGAAACGGAACGAAAGGGAAGGTTTTGTCAGAAGAAAACAGAATTGTCCGGTACAGCACCGCCGGTCTCTGACAGAATGTTTTGCGGTGGGACTTCTTTTAGGAAGTACTGCCAGGGAGAACTTCTGCCACAGGCGAAGAAAAGCCGGAAGGCTTAGTTGTGCTGGGAGTTGTAAAATAATTGTAAAAATACAATCAGCCTGTTCCTGTGACAGTAAATTGTACAGAAAAGAGTGGAAAAACCAGTCCAATGAAAAAAGCATTAATTGTAACCCATGTGAGTGGTTTTGTGCCACAGTTTGAAATGAATAATGTCCGTATTCTGCAGGAGATGGGATATGAGGTGCATTATGCCTCTAATTTTCATAATGTCAGTTACGGAACGGACAACCACCGCCTGGACGGCACGGGAATTGTGCGGCATCAGGTGGATTTTGCAAGGTCACCCTTTGAATTTAAGAATAATCGGCGGGCGTTACGGCAGCTAAAGCAGGTGATGCGGGAGCAGCATTATGATGTTGTTCATTGTCATACGCCGGTGGGAGCGACTTATGCACGGTTGGCTGCAAGAGAGCATAGGAAGAAAAGGACACGGGTGATTTACACTGCCCACGGTTTTCATTTTTACAAAGGTGCGCCATTAAAATTCTGGCTGGTGTCTTACCCAATGGAGTGGCTGCTGGCTCATGTAACGGACACACTGATAACTATTAATGAAGAGGACTTTCAGAATGCAAAAAAGTTTCGGCTGGGAAAAAGAAATGGCAGACCGGGGCAGGTATATAAAATTAACAGTGTTGGCATTGATTTAAAGAAATACAAATCAGACAAGTTGTATATGAGACAAAAAATCAGACAGGAGCTTGAGATTCCAATGGAGGCTTTTGTGCTTGTTTCCGTGGGCGAGCTGAACTGGAATAAAAACCATGCTGTGGTGCTGGAAGCACTTGGCAGATGGAAGGAATCTTCCATTTATTATATCATTTGCGGAGAAGGAATTGAGAAAGAATCATTAAAGCAACAGGCGGAACGTCTTGGCATAGGGAAACAGCTATGTTTAACTGGCTTCCGGGAGGATATTCCTGAGATTTTGAAGGCGGCAGATGCTATGGCATTTCCCTCCTTAAGAGAAGGGCTTGGGATGGTGGCTGTGGAGGCACTGGCTTCCGGGCTTCCGGTCGTTGCTTCGGACAACCGGGGAACCAGAGAATATATGCAGGATGGCAGTAATGGTTATGTTGTTTGGAATAATGCTGCAGAAGATATGGCAGTGGCAATACAGAAACTGTACTGGGTGTGGTGTGAGGACAAAGCGGGTTACGCAAAAATGCAGCAGCAGGCATTAAAAACAGCGGAGCATTTTAGTAGTGATATTGTAAACCAAACGATGAGAGCAATTTATTCTGAAGAATAAACAACTGGAGGAAGCATGGAGAAAAAAGCACCCCATATTTCTGTTATTATGGGGATTTATAATCAAAAGGATAAGCAGGCTTTGCAGCAGGCAGTGGAATCCATATTGCATCAGACTTTCGGTGCATTTGAATTTTTAATTTACGACGATGGCTCTGACATTGCAGAGGCGCAGTATTTAAAGAAACTTGCAGAGCAGGATTCGAGAATCTGTTTGCTGTGTGGCAAAGAAAACATGGGACTTGCCCATGGTTTAAATGAATGTCTGAAGGCGGCAAAGGGTGAATTTATTGCCCGCATGGATGGCGATGATGTTTCCGCGCCGGAGCGTTTTCAAAAGCAGCTTGAATTTTTGCAGGAGCATCCGGAATGTGCCTTTGTAGGTTGCTCGGCATATCTGTTTGATGCGAGAGGGATTTGGGGTGTACGAGACGTGGTGGAGCAGCCGGGAGAAAAGGAATTTCTTCGATTTTCCCCGTATATTCATCCATCAGTGATGTTTCGAAGAAGTGTTTTACTGGATGCTGGCGGCTATCTGGAAACGAAGGAAACCCTCCGCTGCGAGGATTATGAACTGTTTATGCGCCTGCATTGCATGGGGCAGCATGGCAGTAATCTGAAGGAAGTATTATTTTTTTACCGGGAGGACAGGGAATGGTATGACAAGCGGACTTTTGCCAAACGGATAGCTGAATTGAAAATACGGTACCGTGGCTTTAAAGCTATGGGAATTTTAAATATTAAAAATATGATTTATGTGGTAAAGCCGGTGGCGATGTTACTGCTTCCAAAAGCATTACGGGTGTCAATCAGAAGAAAAAGAGCAGGAGAAACAAAGTCAGATCTGTAGGAAAACACAGGAGTGGGACAAATAGTATGAAATATAGCGAACAGGAGTCGTTTTTCAAAGAAATATATAACAGTATATTTGCACCGGTCCTTCTTGGTTTTGTGGAATGGGTTCTGAAGGAGGCGGAACAGAGAGGAATCTGTCGACTGTATTTTCTTGCCAGAGATGGTTATCAGATGTATCTTGCCGCAGAGTATCTTTGCAAAAAGCGAGGTCTTGCCATAGACTGCCGCTATTTGTATGGCTCCCGTTATGCCTGGCGAATACCACAGTTTGTTCTAATGGGGGAAGAATGCCTTACCATGCTTTGCTGCGGTGGCATTGATGTCACCTTTGAAAAAGTGATGAAGCGGGGGGGACTGAATGACGAAGAAGCAAAAGCGGTAGCAGAAGAACTTGGCTTTACTGCCGAGTACCGCAGGATTCTTTCCTACAGCGAAGTCATGCAGTTAAAAAAGCCTTTAGCAGAAAGTCGGCTTTTCCTTCCTTTGGTGTATGCCCATTCCAGGGCTGCCTGTGAAACTACGATGGAGTATTTCAAACAGGAGGGGATGTTTGAAGATGTAACATATGCGCTGGTGGACAGCGGCTGGACCGGTTCCCTGCAACAGACTTTAACACAGTTGTTAGCCTATGCCGGATGTGAAAAAAAGCTGGAAGGTTTTTATTTTGGTTTATATGAGCTGCCAAAGGGCGTGGAAGAAAACTGCTACCACACCTATTACTTTGGACCGGGCTATGGCATGAGGAGGAAAGTGTATTTCAGCAACTGCCTGTACGAGGCAGTGTATAGTGCACCTCATGGGATGACAGTGGGGTACGAAGCATATGAGCGCAAGCAGACAGCAACACAAGGCAAAAAGGTGGAAAATGTTTATCGTCCGTTGTTTTACAAAAGTCAAAACTTAAATCAGACCCGTATGGAACTGGAAGAAGTGTGGTTGAAAAAGTGTCTGAAAGAATACAGTGAACTTAAAGGAAAGAAACAAAATGAAATTAAAGTGACCAACGTTAAAAACACCTATAAATTGTTAAAACGCTTTATGGGAAGTCCAACCACAGAGGAGGCGAAAGCCTATGGCAGCCTGCTGTTTTCTGATGATGTGACAGAGGAGCAGGTGCAGTGTGTGGCTGCAGGATTAAGTAAAGAGGAAATTAAGAACCAGCAGGTCAGGAATAAGCTTCTGATTATGCTGGGTATAAAAAAGCAGGTACTGAAAGAAAGTGCATGGATAGAAGGAAGTATTGCTCTGGCGTCTGTAAACCGCCGGTGGCAGTTGTTTCATGTGAGAGGGTACAAGTACCTTGTCTATTTTAGAAAGTGGCTAAAGAGAGGAACAGGACATTGAATAAGGAACAATTAAAGCAGTATTGGTTTGTAATAAAGGAATTGACGGGAAGAGAACTGAAAAGGAGATACTCAAGGTCGTATCTTGGAGTGCTGTGGAGCGTATTGAATCCGCTGCTTTCCATGGCGGTTATGTCGGCAATATTCTCGATGATGTTCCAGCGGAGTATTGAGAATTTCCCGATTTATTACCTTACAGGAAGCATTATCTGGGCGCTGTTTACAGGAGCAACAAATGCTGCAATGACATCGCTGGTAGATAATAAACAGCTGTTGATTAAAGTTAAGCTGCCAATGCAGGTATTTACTCTGTCGAGAGTTTATACTTCTTTGGCTAACTTTGGCTATTCTTTTGTGGCATATCTTGTGTTTTTATTTATTTTTAAAATTCAACCACACTGGACCATGCTGGTTTTGATTCCAGTGGTGGCTCTGACTTTATTGTTTGCCACAGGATTAAGTTTGTTTTTGGCATCTGCCTATGTGTTTTTTGGAGACATTAAGCATCTGTATGGAATTCTGTTGACACTGTGGATGTATCTGTCGGCGCTGTTTTATCCAGTTACTGCATTGTCTGAAACCATGCAGAAAATTGTTAGTGAAAATCCATTGTACTGTTATATCGCAGCGGCAAGAGGCTGCATGATGTATGGAGAATTACCGGATGCGGGACTCTGGATCAGAATGATCGTCTGGGCAGTTGCCATGTTTGCCATGGGACAATTGTTTTTCCAAAGCAAAAAGAACAATATTATGCAGAAAGTCTGACAGATAGAAAGGTATAAGAAAATGAGTATAGACCAAAACGCAGAAAATTCCGTAATGC
>JAGBBW010000040.1 GCA_017938285.1 Lachnospiraceae bacterium | reverse complement strand
TGGTAAAACCTTTGGGAAAAAAGATTCTGCTTGTATATGGGGGAGGCAGCATTAAGAAAAATGGAATATATGAAAAAATCCAGGAGCTGCTTTCTGACTGTGAAATTTTTGAACTTTCCGGAATAGAACCGAATCCGAAAATTGAATCAGTAAGGGAAGGAGTAAAGATTTGTAAGGAACACCAGGTTGAAGTGGTGCTTGCGGTGGGCGGAGGCAGTGTTATCGATGCTTCCAAGGTGATTGCCGGAGGTGCCTGCTATGATGGTGATGCCTGGGATTTAGTTCTGGACAGCAGTAAGATTGGAAAAGTGCTTCCGATCGTGACGATTTTAACGCTGGCGGCAACTGGTTCCGAGATGAACAAAAATGCCGTGATTTCCAATATGGCAACCAATGAAAAGCTGGGAACCTCTTCCCATTATTTTAAGCCGGCAGCTTCTATCTGCGATCCGACGTATCTGTTTACGCTGCCTTCAAAGCAGACAGCCGCAGGAACTGCAGATATTATGTCCCATGTGTTTGAACAGTATTTCCAGAAAACAGAGACTGCCTATCTGACAGACCGTTTTGCAGAGAGTATTTTAAAGACCTGCATTAAGTATTGTCCAATTGCATTGAAGGAACCGGATAATTACGAGGCAAGGGCAAATCTGATGTGGGCCAGCACCCAGGCACTGAATGGACTGACTTCTGCTGGAAAGGGAGGAGCCTGGACCTGTCATCCAATCGAGCATGAATTAAGTGCGTTTTATGACATCACCCACGGCGTGGGACTTGCCATTGTTACTCCACGCTGGATGCGTTACATTTTAAGTGAATCTACGGTGGAAAAGTTTGCGGAATATGCAAGAAATGTGTGGGATGTTAAAGAAGAGGATAACTGGAAGTGTGCCAATTATGGTATTGATGCCACAGAAGAATTTTTCCGTGACTGTGGTATTCCGATGAAACTTTCTGAGGTTGGAATTGACGAAACACACTTTGAAGCAATGGCAGAGGACGCAGTAAAATTTGGCGGTCTGGAGTATGCCTATGTGGCACTGGATAAGCAGGATGTTATGGAAATTTTGAAAATGAGTCTGTAAGTGGTCAGGAGACAGGAAAACGTATGGAAACAAAAATCAGGGAAATGGAATCGGCAGCAGGTTCTTTGCTTTTATCGAAAAAAAGTATACAGGTTCTGTATTCCGCCTTGAGGTGGAGGAAGAGAATGAACGCGCGGTGCATGTATACCGGAAGTGTGGATATGAGGTGCTGCCTTACATGGAAATGAAGAAAGTGTAGCAGATTTGTATGCAAAACGCATAGAATAGAAATACAGCTACAGAATGTAAAGCATTAGGGAGGAATTCAGCATGATGATGGGTAGCGGTTTTTTTAATGTTTTCCCAATTTTCTTTGTTATCGTGTTCGTTTTTATTTTAGGAGTATTTATTGTAACGATAGGAAAAGGAATCGGGGAGTGGAACAAAAATAATCATTCACCAAGACTGACGGTGAATGCCACGGTTGTTGCAAAACGAGGGCATGTGAGTCATCACCATAATAGCAGCAATAGTTCGATACATAGTTCCACATCCACAACATATTATGTCACTTTTCAGGTGGAAAGCGGAGACCGGATGGAACTGCATGTCAGTGGTTCGGAGTTTGGTATGCTGGTGGAAGGGGATGTTGGCAGACTGACTTTTCAGGGAACCAGATATCTTGGGTTTGAACGGGAAAGATAAAAAAGAAGACAGAAAAGAGAGCAGGCATGAAATATCCAATCGATTCAGAACTGTATAAGATTGCAAAAGTGAAAATGCCGGTGAAGCCGGGGCTTCTGCCTGTCATGAACCAGGCATTGAAGCTGTTTCAGTGTAAATCCGATGATAAAGTAAAGGTGGAGAAACGGAAAATTTCCGGATATCAGGGGACAGAAGTTCCGGTTTATGTGATAGAACCAAAGGAAAGGAAGCAGGAGGAAAACAACCTGCCCTGTCTCGTATTTTTCCATGGTGGCGGATTTATGCTGCGGGCCTCCGGGGCACATTACAGATTAGTGAAAGAATATGCGGCAAAACTGCCCTGCAGGGTAATTTATGTGGATTACCGCCTGGCACCGGAGTTTCCATTTCCAGTTCCGGTAGAGGACTGCTTTGCGGCATATCAATGGACGCTGGAGCATGCAGAAGAATTAAAGATACAGAAAGACAGAATATTTCTTGGTGGTGACAGTGCAGGGGGCAATCTGGCGGCGGCTGTCACGCTGATGGCAAGAGACCGGGGACTTACCGTTCCGGCTGGAGTTATGTTAATTTATCCTGTAACAGACCGGAGGATGATAACGGAGTCCATGCAGAAGTTTATAGATACCCCGGTGTGGGATGCAAAGAGGTCAGAACTGATGTGGCACTGTTATCTGGGAGACCAGACACCAGAACATATCGAATATGCTTCACCTGTGGAAGCAGCTTCTTTTGAACAATTTCCACCAATGTATATGGAGGTGGCAGAGTTTGACTGTCTGCGGGATGAAGGTTTGCATTTGTATAAGAAAATCAAGGAAACCGGAGCTTCCACAGAACTGCATGAAATCAAGGGAGGCTGTCATGGTTACGAAACAGCGGTGGAGAGCCGGATGGTGCGGACCTGTATGGAGTACAGGCTGGCATGGCTGCAGAAGGTAATAAACGGATAAGTAAATGGAAGATAGGGAAACGCTGATTAAAGCGGTTCCCTCGTTGAGCGGGTTAGGAGGATCATACCATGGGTTACATCATGGATTTAAGAAAATATGTAGGACATCAGCCAATTCTTATGCCGGCGGGCTGTGTCATGATTTTGAATGAAAAAAAACAGCTGCTGCTGCAAAAACGTGCAGATAACGGCTGCTGGGCATATCCGGGCGGTGCGGTAGAACTGGCAGAAAGCTTTGAAGAGTGTGCTGTCCGGGAAGTGCTGGAAGAAACCGGACTGGAATGTCTGGAACTTCAGGAGTTTAAGTGCTTATCCGGTGCAAAAATGCATCATGTTTACCCAAATGGTGACGAGATTTATAGTATAGAAATGGTGTTTCTGTGTGAGAAATACCGGGGGGAATTGAAAGTGCAGGAGGAAGAAGTTTCAGAGCAGCGGTTCTTTGATCTGGATAATCTGCCGGATAATATTTCACCGCATCAGGTAGGAGTGATTCAAATGCTGGTGGAGAAATATCGTACATAGAAGACAGAAAAGAAAGGAGTGCGGGAATGGAACTCTGGGATGCTTATTCGAAAAACGAGGAATTGACAGGTACTACGCTGGTCCGGGGGGAAACCATACCGGAGGGATTGTATCATCTGGTATGTGAAGTTCTGGTGCGTCATACAGACGGCAGTTATCTGTGCATGGTACGTTCCATGGAAAAACCAAATTATGGTGGCTGGTATGAGGCTACAGCCGGAGGCTCTGCACTGGCAGGGGAAAACAAGTGGCAGTGTGTAGAGCGGGAACTGAAAGAGGAAACAGGAATTACCTGTCATGAGTTTAAAGAAATTGCGGTTTGTCGTGATGAAAGAAAACAGGCGTTTTTTCATACCTTTGTCTGTATGGTAGATGTTGTGAAAGACTCGGTACAGTTACAGAAAGGGGAAACGGAAGGGTATCGCTGGATGAGCGAGGAAGAGTTTATCCGTTTTGTGAACTCGGAGGAAATAATACCATCCAACCGGCAGAGATATAAGACCTATTTTGAACAGATAGGATATATCAGTCAGGGGGAAGCAAACGATGTATAAGCTTTTTATTGTAGAAGATGACCCTGGTATTGCCGCTGCTATACAGATTCAGGCAGAGCAGTGGGGACTACAGGCCTGCTGTGTACAGAATTTCCGCAACGTTCTTGCAGAATTTGCAGAAGTAAATCCACATATTATTTTAATGGACATATCCCTGCCTTTTTTTAACGGCTATCACTGGTGCAATGAAATCCGAAAGGTATCAAAGGTTCCAATTATTTTTATTTCTTCAGCAGCAGACAATATGAACATTATTATGGCAATGAATATGGGAGCAGATGATTTTATTGCCAAGCCCTTTGACCAGAGTGTTCTGATTGCCAAGGTACAGGCGCTGCTCCGGAGAACTTATGATTTCGGAACAGGTGTAACGATTCTGGAGCATCGGGGACTGATGTTAAATACCGGAGACAATACCCTGACTTACGAAGGGGAACGGATGGAACTGTCCAAAAATGAGTACCGGATTTTACTGGCACTGATGGAGGCTAAAGGGAAGGTAGTCAGCCGGGAGAAGCTGATGGAACGCCTGTGGGAGACAGACTGCTTTGTGGATGAAAACACCCTGACGGTAAATGTGAACCGTCTGAGAAAAAAGCTGGAAGGTGCCGGATTAAAGGAGTTTATTAAAACCAAATTTGGTGTGGGATATATTGTGGAATAGAATTAGTTTTGTAATTGAGAAAGAGGAAATATGGAATTTTGGCTTAGATATATAAAGCAGCATAAAAAAGGAATCTCGATATTTTTATTATTTAGCGCTGTCTTTTTATGTATGTTTGTCCTGTATCATTTACCGGTGGAGGCAGTATGGTATCCAACATTATTGTGCACAATCATTGGACTGTTTTTTCTTGGAGCAGATGGTAAAAAGGCATATCAGCAGCACAAACGTCTGACAGAGTTGCAGAAGTCTGTTGCAGAACTGCTTTATGATCTCCCTCCGGTGGAAACGATAGAGGGGGAAGATTATCAGCAGCTGGTACAGAAACTGTGTGAGCAGCAGGCAGTAGTGACAACGCAGATGAGTGAACGTTATGCAAATATGATGGAATACTATACCGTCTGGGCACACCAGATTAAAACACCGATTGCTTCCATGCGGCTGAATCTGCAGAATGAGGATACAGATTTTTCACGCCAGCTTTCAGAGGATTTACAGCGCATTGAGCAGTATGTAGAAATGGTACTGGCGTTTTTACGTCTGGATGCAGATTCTACAGATTATGTGATCAAAGAACAGAATCTGGATGAAATCGTGAGAGGTGCCATCCGTAAATTTTCCACGCAGTTTATCCGCCGCAGACTTCGCCTGGTTTACGAGCCGTTAAATGTAACTGTTATCAGTGATGAAAAATGGCTTGGTTTCGTAGTGGAGCAGGTGTTATCAAATGCTTTGAAATATACGAGGGAAGGCAGTATTACTATTTTCCTGGAAGAACCCAAAAAGCTTTGTATCAGAGATACCGGAATCGGTATTGCAGCAGAGGATCTGCCACGGATTTTTGAAAATGGCTACACAGGCTACAATGGCAGAAGTGATAAAAAGGCCAGCGGAATTGGATTATACCTGTGCAAAAGAATCTGCACGAGACTGGGACATACTATTACAGCAGAGTCGGAGCCGGAGAAAGGTACGACCATCTCTATTGATTTGGAACAGAGAAAATTAGAAGTGGAATAAATCTTACAAAACCGTAAGAAATAAGAAAGGAAATGTAAGCCAAAGCAATGGTGAAACATTTCCTGTTTTGTTATCCTAAGAAGGAACTTAAAAAACTTAGAATAACAGTTTGGGAGGATTTCAAATGAGTATCTTACAGGTTAAAGGTCTGCAAAAGACTTACACCACCCGCTTTGGCGGAAACAAAGTAGAGGTTTTAAAAAATGTAAATTTTACTGTGGAAAAGGGAGAATATGTTGCCATTATGGGTGAATCCGGTTCCGGTAAAACAACATTATTAAATATGCTGGCGGCACTGGATAAGCCGACGGGCGGAAGTGTTCTGTTAGACGGTCAGGAACTTTCAAAGATTAAAGAGTCAGAGGTGGCAGCTTTCCGCCGGGATAATCTGGGTTTTGTATTTCAGGAGTTCAATCTTCTGGATACCCTTTCCATTGAGGACAATATTTATCTGCCGTTGGTGCTGGCAGGAAAGAACTATGGAGAGATGGCAAAGAAATTAAAACCGATTGCAGAACAGCTTGGTATTGCCGGTCTGTTAAAAAAATATCCTTATGAGGTGTCCGGCGGACAAAAGCAGCGTGTGGCTGTGGCACGGGCAATTATTACGGAACCAAAGATGATACTGGCAGACGAACCAACAGGAGCACTGGATTCGAAGGCAACGGATGAACTGCTGCGTTTGTTTGGACAGATTAACAAGGCAGGTCAGACAATTTTAATGGTAACCCATTCGGTTAAGGCAGCCAGTCATGCCAGCCGGGTGCTTTTTATTAAGGATGGGGAAGTATTCCACCAGATTTACAAAGGGAATAATACCAGTGAACAGCTGTATCAGAAGATTTCTGATACGCTGACCATGTTAGCGACAGGCGGTGATGTACGATGAGAACACATCTGTATTCGAAACTGGCCTGGGAAGGCATTCGGAAAAATAAGCGGTTGTATATTCCGTACATTCTGACAGGGAGCCTGATGGTAATGATGTATTATATTTTGTCTTTTCTGTCGGTTTCTCCGGCGCTTTCCCGGATGAAAGGCGGAGCTACCCTGAGCTTGCTGCTGCCCCTGGGCTGCGGGGTAATTGCGGTATTTTCCTTAATTTTTCTGTTTTATACGAATTCTTTTCTGGTTCGTCAGAGAAACAAGGAATTTGGACTTTACAACATTCTTGGTATGGATAAACGGAATATCAGGAAAATTATGCTGTGGGAGAATGGAATGATTGCGGCAGCTTCGATTCTGTCGGGCCTTGGTATTGGTGCTGTACTTTCAAAGCTGGCAGAGGTGGGGCTGTTAAACATTCTGGGGCTTGGTGTGGATTATCAGTTAAGCATTGATGTGGGAAGTCTTTCTAAAACAGCGGTGCTTTATGTGGGAATTTATTTTTGTCTTCTGGTAAATTCCATTCTCAGGGTACAATGTCTGAATCCTTTGGAGTTACTGCAGAGCAGCAGAGTGGGAGAGAAACCGCCAAAGGCAAACTGGCTTCCGGCACTGATTGGTATTGTACTGCTGGGATTTGCCTATTATCTGGCAGTTTCCATTGAAGCTCCGCTGACGGCACTCATCTGGTTCTTTATTGCCGTTATTATGGTAATTATTGCGACTTACCTGTTGTTTGGCACCGGTTCGGTAGTGCTTTGCAGAGTATTGCAGAAAAACAAGAACTATTATTATAAGGCAAATCACTTTGTTTCGGTTTCTTCCATGGTATACCGGATGAAACGAAATGGTGCAGGTCTGGCTTCCATCTGTATTCTCAGCACCATGGTTCTGGTTATGATTTCTTCAACTGCCAGTCTGTATATCGGAGCGGAGGATAGTTTACGGGAACGGTATCCGTACAGTATGGAAATGCGTATTGGATTTGATGATCTGGAGGAATATACGGAAGAAAACTTTGCAGTACTGCGGGCACTTGGTGAGGATATTCCGACAAAGTATGGGGAACGGGAATACCGCAGTGCTTCCACCAGTGGCCTGTTGCAGAATGGAAATTTAATTACATCCAATAATAATCAGGTAAATGTTGGAATTAATATCTATGATTCACTTTGTGAAGTACTGATTTGTTCCCTGGAAGATTATAACCAATTCGAAGGAAAAGCAGAAACACTGAACGAGGGAGAGTGTCTGATTTACTGTGATGGTATGGAATGCAGATTTGAGCAGTTTACCATAGATGGGGAATTTCCGCTTATGGTAAAGAAAGTGCTGGATGATTTTCTTTTAACTGACTCGGCTGCTTTGGCATCGGTTGTGCCATGTGTATACATTGTTGTAAATAATCTGGAGGAGTATGCTGCACCACTGCTGACCAGGGTAAATGACAGCGGATATCCGGTAGGCACTTTATACTGGCAGTATGCATTTCAGACGGAATTATCTACGGATGAAAATGTGGATATTATGCAGGAGCTGAAGGAGGAACTGCGAAAGTTTTCAATGGAAGAAGAGGTATTCGGTTCCTATAGTATTGAATGTCAGGACGCACTGCGAAGTGAATTTTTTGAAATGTATGGCGGATTGTTTTTCCTTGGCATCATGCTGAGTGTGGTATTCCTTTTTGCAGCGGTTCTGATTATTTACTATAAGCAGATTTCCGAAGGTTATGAAGATCAGGCACGGTTTGAAATCATGCAGAAGGTGGGTATGACAAAAAGAGAAATTAAACGCAGTGTCAATTCGCAGATTTTGACGGTATTCTTTTTGCCGCTGGTATTTGCGGGAATACATCTTGCATTTGCATTTCCAATTGTATTCCGGCTGTTACAGCTGTTCTTTATGAGAAATCTTGGATTAATGATACTGGTGACCGTGGGATGTTTCCTTGTGTTTGGTGTATTTTATGCCATAGTATATAAACTGACGGCGGGGGCTTATTACACGATTGTAAGTGGATCGGGAGAAAAGTAGGAATAAGAGAGGCAGTTGTCCGGGAAGGGGCAGCTGCCTTTATAAATTATACCCAGGTAAGTGAACATTTTTAAAATTTTGACAAGGAGCAGTTGAAAGATATTCGCTCATTTAGTATAATAGAAAATAGTATGGTACAAAGGAGTGTGTGTATGGATATTAAGGGATTTACGTATGGATATTGTGCAAACCGTGGAGAATATCGTTCTGAGGCTGGTATAAAGTCCCAGATGCTGCTTTATCAGACCGGAGTAAACTGGATGTGTCTGGCTGTGGCCTGTTACCAGGAAACTGCCCACAGCACTTCCATTGAGTTTGACTTTGGCCGCAGCTGTTCGGACAGGGATATTATGGCGGCTGTGGAGCTGGCTCACAAAAATAATGTGAAAGTCTGTTTAAAGCCGATGGTAAACTGCAGGGATGGAGTATGGCGTGCTTATATTAACTTTGCAGATTCTGATTTCGCCGGGGATGATATTTACTGGGATAAGTGGTTTAAGAGCTATGGCGATTATATGAAGTATTATGCGGAGCTGGCAGAGGAAACCGGCTGTGAAATGCTCTGTATCGGCTGTGAAATGTGTGGAACCGAGCGCAAGGAAGCACACTGGAGAAAGCTGATTGCAGAAATCCGCCAGATTTATTCCGGAGAATTGATTTACAACACGAACCACGGACATGAGGATGATGTAAAGTGGTTTGACGCAGTGGACTATGTAGGCACCAGCGCTTATTTTCCGGTGGCAAAGGAAGGCGGTGCTACCTTTGAAATGATGCAGAAAGAATGGCTTCGCATTCGGGAAGACATGCACCGGATTTATGAAAAGTGGCAGAAAAAGATTGTCTTTATTGAAATCGGCTGCCGCAGTGCCAATGGCTGTGCTGCCATGCCTTGGGATTTCCAGCACAAAGAACTGCCGCATGATGAGGACGAGCAGGCAAACTTCTATGATTCCTGTCTGAGTGTGTTTGCAGACCAAGATTGGTTTGGTGGTGTGTTCTGGTGGGATTGGAGTACGTTTATTTACGATACAAAAGAAGAGGCAGAAAAGGAAAATGGATTTAATATTCATTTGAAGAAAGCAGAGGACGTTATTAAAAAGTGGTATTTGACAAAATAACGGGGCTGTGTTATGCTGAATATGATATTAGGCGAAGAGTCTGATCCACGCTTGTTAGGGAAAATGGTTTCCTTAACAAGCGTTTTTTTTGATATAGGAAAGTGCTCTTTCCTATATCAAAAAAACGCTCCGCGAAGATAAAGCGAAATTTTGAATTTCGCTTGCACTCGCGCGAAGATGAAGTTTGTCGCAAGCGACCGCGCTCGGCGCGAGAGTTCTGCAAGCAGAACCCTTTGTCACTTTTTCAGGAGTTATACAATGAAAAAATTTTCAGGAGGTGTCACATGATAGTAAAGGACAGCAGAGGAAATGAGTTACTGGAAGTAATCAGGGTAAGTGAGGAAGAAGCGCAGCAGAAATATGCTCCGGTGAATCATGCGTTGCTGGTGGTGAAACTTGGTGAGGAATATCTGATGGGCTGGAACCGGTATCGGCAGGACTGGGAAATTTTTGGCGGCTGCATGGAGGAGGGAGAAACGTTACGGGAGTGCATTATCCGGGAAGGATGGGAAGAACTGGGCTTACAGGATGTGGAATATACCTGGCTGGGGCTTATGCACGATAAGATGGCACCGGGATATTTCCATCCGGAGTGGCATGAGGAGTATGGCGGGCTGTATGGAGTGACCCTGCCAGAGGATATGCTGAAAATCATCGAGCAGTACAGGGAAGACAGAGAAGAAATAGAGAAGCTGGCGTTTTACAGTCAGGTGCAGGGAGAGTGCGTTGCAGCGATTGATGAGAAGTTATTGGAGTACTGGTAACAAAAACAAGAAGGAACGAGAAAGGAGTGTGATAGCATGGAATTCAAGTATATGCGTATTCAGGGCAGGGAATTGTCCTATGTGACGAAGTATCCGAAAGGAATTTTTGCCATGTGCTGGCGGATGATTTACGATGGAGTGATGGAAGAACAGGATGCGGAATTGTTTAAGAAAATCAATGCGTGGTTTGAAGAGAATCTGCCAAATCCGCCGGTATGCCAGACCGGGGACCAGGCAGTAATTACTTATTTCAAAACGGAGTCCACAAAAGAGATGCTGCGGCAGATAGAACCGGCTATGTGGCTGCTGGAAAAGTATTGTCATCCGTATGATGTGGTGTATACAAATTTTGTGGGAGAGATTGTGTATGAGGATGAGTTTCAGGTGGCGGTGAAAACAGGATAGGATTTATGATGGAGGCAGAGGTATTGTTTACGTGTTGCTGTTCACAGCAAAAATAATCTGAAAATAGGTCTTGTATTTTTTTAAGAAACCGTCTACAATAAAGATACAATTAAACAGCGGGGAGCTTGAGGATATGTCCGGACAGGCTGAGAGGAAGGTAGACCTTCGACCCATAAACCTGATTTGGATAATGCCAACGTAGGGAAGTCTGAGAGCGCGAGCAGCGAGTATTCGTGTATAGTTCCAGGAAGTTACCGGTCAGGTGGCTTCCTTTTTTTGATGCACGGAAAGTGTGTCAGATTAAAAGTGTAATTGCGGAGGCAGCGAAGGTGATAACTGTTTAATGAATTTTAACCCAGGGAGGATTGCAATGGTAAAAATCAATGGAACTTTAGTGGATGCCGCCGGGAAAACACTGACGGAATATCTGGTTTCCACCAGTTATGACCCAAAGCGGATTGCCGTGGAGAGGAATGGAGAAATAATTCCAAAGGCGCAGTACGACAGTACAGTGCTGCGGGAGGAAGATACCGTGGAAGTTGTCAGCTTTGTGGGAGGTGGCTGATATGAACAGCCCCGTAAAGACACAGGGTATTCCAACGAAAGAGGAATGGAGACGCACGCTGGCGGAGCGTCAGGGGGAGGAGTTACTGAAGAAATTGGAAAAAGCAGTGGTGGCAGTCTGTGGACTTGGAGGTCTTGGTTCCAATATTGCCATTGCTCTGGCAAGAGCAGGAGTTGGGCGGCTGATTCTGCTGGATTTTGATAAGGTGGATATTTCCAATTTACATCGTCAGCAGTATAAGGCTTTCCAGGTAGGATGTTACAAGACGGAAGCGCTGGCAGAAAATCTGAAGGAGATTTCGCCTTATACGGAAGTGAAGTATTACACAGGGAAAGTTACAGAAAAAAATTGCAGAGAACTGCTGCGGGAGGCAGATATTATCTGTGAGGCATTTGATGCTGCAGAAGAAAAAGCAATGCTTGTAAATGCTGTGCTGGAATTGTTTCCGGAAAAATATCTGGTGGCGGCATCGGGCATGGCAGGACTGGGACCGGCCAATACCATCCGAACAAGGCAGGTGACAGAAAAATTCTGCCTGTGTGGGGATGGAGTCAGTGATGTGGCAGATGGTATGGGACTGGTTGCTTCCAGGGTAATGCTTTGTGCGGCACATCAGGCCCATGCAGTACTCCGGATTCTGGCAGGAGAGAAGAAACTGGAAGAATAGCACTTTAATCTGAAAAAGAAAGGAAAGTAATTATGCAGGAAAAGGACAAATTAATCATCGGAGGTCATGAGTTTACCTCCCGTTTTATCTTAGGTTCCGGGAAATATTCCCTGAGTCTGATTGAAGCAGCAGTAAAGGATGCCGGAGCGGAAATCATTACGCTGGCAGTGCGCCGGGCAAATACGAAGGATCAGGAAAATATTCTGGACTACATACCGGAAGGAGTTACGTTACTTCCGAATACCTCCGGCGCACGAAACGCAGAAGAGGCGGTGCGTATTGCCCGTCTGGCAAGAGAACTGGGATGTGGAAATTTTGTCAAAGTGGAAATTATGCGGGACTCCAAATATCTGCTGCCGGATAATGCGGAGACGATACGGGCAACGGAGATTCTTGCAAAGGAAGGGTTTGTGGTTATGCCATATATGTATCCGGATTTGAATGTGGCAAGAGATTTAGTGAATGCCGGAGCGGCAGCGGTTATGCCGTTAGCTTCCCCGATTGGGTCTAATAAGGGACTGGCAACAAAGGAGTTTATCCAGATTCTGATTGATGAAATTGACCTGCCGATTATTGTGGATGCAGGTATTGGAAGACCGTCCCAGGCATGCGAGGCAATGGAGATGGGGGCGGCAGCCATTATGGCAAATACAGCACTTGCCACAGCAGGAAATCTTCCGTTGATGGCAGCCGCCTTCCGTCAGGCAATTGAAGCAGGCAGGGCAGCCTATCTGGCGGGGCTGGGAAGAGTGCTGACCAGGGGAGCGTCTGCTTCGGACCCACTGACAGGTTTTTTACATGATTAGTATGAGGAGAAGTACACAGACATGGAAAATCAGTTTTTTATAGATTCAGAATTTTTATCTCCGGAAGCTCTGGAAAAAAAACACCGGCTGGAAACAGACCCATCCTTCCGGAAAAACTGTATGGAATATTTACCGGGGATGGAGCAGATTTCGTCTGATATTTGTGAAAAGGTCATGGAACAGTGGAAGACGTATGATGACAGCAATTATACAGCAAAGGAAGTAAAAGCAGCATTGGAACACAAAACCTGCTCTGTGGAAGATTTTAAGGCGCTGCTTTCTCCGGCAGCAGAACCTTTTCTGGAACAGATGGCACAGCGGGCAAGGCAGGAAACCAGCAGACATTTTGGAAATACGGTGTATTTGTTTACACCGCTGTACATAGCAAATTACTGTGAAAATTACTGCGTATATTGTGGCTTTAACTGCTACAACCATATTAAGCGGATGAAGCTGACCATGGAACAGGTAGAGCAGGAAATGAAGGTCATTGCGGACAGCGGCATGGAGGAAATTCTGATTCTGACCGGGGAAAGCCGGGCGCAGAGTGATGTGGCATATATTGGAGAGGCCTGTAAGCTGGCAAGGAAATATTTCCGCATGGTGGGGCTGGAGATTTATCCGGTCAATACGGAGGAGTACCGGTATCTGCATGAATGCGGTGCAGATTATGTGACGGTGTTTCAGGAAACCTATGATGTGGAAGCCTATGAGAAGCTTCATCTTCTGGGACACAAGCGGGTATGGCCGTACCGGTTTGATGCCCAGGAGCGGGCGCTGATGGGCGGCATGCGTGGTGTGGCGTTTTCGGCACTGCTGGGACTTTCGGATTTCCGGAAAGATGCGCTGGCAAGTGCGCTTCATGTGTATTATTTACAGCGGAAATATCCTTCGGCGGAATTTTCCCTTTCCTGTCCAAGACTCCGGCCGATTGTGAATAATAACAACATAAGTCCTATGGATGTTGGGGAAAAGCAGTTGTGCCAGATACTCTGTGCTTACCGGATTTTTCTTCCGTTTGTGGGAATCACCGTATCCTCCAGAGAAAGTGAAACGTTCCGGAATGGTATTGTAAAAATTGCGGCAACCAAGGTATCTGCCGGAGTATCCACCGGAATCGGTGACCATGAGAGTAAATATACCGGAAAGGAGTCAGACGGTATGCAGGGAGATGAGCAGTTTGAAATCAATGACGACCGGAATCTGGAAACTATGTATCAGGACATCGCCGCTGAGGGTCTGCAGCCGGTTCTGAATGATTATTTGTATGTCTGATATGATTTGTGTAACGAACCGGAAACTTTGCGGAGAACGTTTTTTGGACCGTATAGAAGAAATTGCAAAAATGCATCCGGCGGGAATTATTCTCAGGGAAAAAGATTTGACAGAGGAAGAGTACAGGGAGCTGGCAAAGCAGGTACTGTCCATTTGTGAAAAATATCAGGTACCATGTATGTTACATAGTTTTGTGGATGTGGCGCTGGAATTGAAAGCAGGTGCGATTCATCTGCCCCTGCCAGTTTTACGAAGCCTGTCAGAGGAAAAGAAAAAAGGATTCTCCGTGCTTGGCGCGTCCTGTCATTCCGAAGAAGAGGCAAGAGAGGCGGAGCTGCTTGGCTGTACTTATGTGGTTGCCGGACATATTTTTGCCACGGATTGTAAGAAGGGGCTGCCGGGACGGGGAACCGGATTTTTGCAGAAAGTATGCAAAGCCGTCCGGATTCCGGTGTATGCTATCGGAGGAATCACCGCAGAAAATATTGGGATGGTACGGGAAACCGGAGCAGCGGGGGCCTGTGTGATGAGCGGTCTGATGCAGTGTGGGAGTGTGGAAGAGTTTATGAAGAATTACAGAAAACCAGAGTTTAACAGGGAATGCCTGCTGCTGTATGCGGTAACAGACCGTTCCTGGACGGGCAGACAGAGCTTATTGGAGCAGGTGGAAGAGGCCTTGCGTGGCGGTGCTACCATGATTCAGCTCAGGGAAAAAGGGATGGACGAGGAAGCATTTCTGGAGGAAGCGATACAGGCAAGGAAACTGTGTCACCGTTACCATGTTCCACTGATAATCAATGACAATGTGGAGGTCGCCATAAAAAGTGGGGCAGACGGTGTCCATGTGGGAATCGAAGACCAGCCGGTGGCAGAAATCCGGGCCAGGGCCGGAACAGAGTTTATCATCGGGGCAACAGCTAAAACAGTGGAGCAGGCACAGGCAGCAGAAAAAGCCGGAGCAGATTATCTTGGGGTGGGTGCCGTATTTCCGTCGCCGACCAAAAAGGATGCCATCCGGATTACGACAGAGCAGCTACGCAAGATTTGTACTTCGGTTTCAATTCCGGCGGTTGCCATTGGCGGAATCACCGAAGCCAATATGGAGAAACTGCGTGGCGGAGGAATGAGCGGAATTGCTGTGGTGTCTGCGATTTTTGCAGCGGAAAATGTGGAAGAGGCAGCAGGAAAGCTTAGGAAACAGGCAAAGCTGCTGGTAGAAAGAAGTGGAGAAAGCAATGAAAACAGCATTATCAATTGCCGGAAGTGATTCCAGCGGTGGCGCAGGTATTCAGGAGGATATAAAAACCATGACAATGAATGGTGTTTATGCCATGAGCGCGATAACCGCCCTGACGGCGCAGAATACAATGGGATTAACCGGAATTCTGGAGGTGCCGCCGGAATTTTTAGCAAAACAGATGGCTGCCGTATTTGAAGATATTTACCCGGATGCGGTAAAAATAGGGATGGTTTCTTCGGCAGAGCTGATAACAGTGATTGCGGAAAAACTGAAGCAGTACAAAGCAAAAAATGTAGTAGTTGACCCTGTGATGGCAGCAACCAGTGGTTCGAGACTTATGCAGACAGAGGCAGTAACAATCCTGAAGGAAAAACTTCTTCCGCTGGCAGTGCTTGTCACGCCTAACATTCCGGAAGCAGAGGTTTTGTCGGGAAGGTCCATTTATGGGAAAGAGGATATGATTACAGCAGCAAAATATATTGGTGATACCTATAGATGTTCCGTATTGTTAAAAGGTGGCCACAGTGTCAATGATGCCAACGACCTGCTGTATGCAGACAGTGCGTTTGTCTGGTTTGAAGGAAAACGGATCAACAATCCGAATACCCACGGGACGGGCTGTACCCTGTCCAGTGCCATAGCATCGAATCTGGCGAAAGGATTTAACCTGGAGGAATCCGTGTGGAGAGCAAAGGAGTATATTTCCGGGGCTTTGGAGACGGGACTTGATTTAGGAAAGGGAAGCGGACCGCTGAATCATGGATTTGCTCTGACAGGACGATTTGCAGGGGAAAATAAAGTGTCGTGATGGGATTAAATGTGAAATGAGTATTGAAATGGAGTGACAGAATATGAGAAAGTACAAAACACAGATGGAAGCAGCGAAAAAGGGAATTCTGACACCGGAAATGGAACTAGTGGCAAAGAAAGAAGATATGGAGCCGGAAAAACTCCGGGAACTGGTAGCACAGGGAGTTGTAGCAATTCCGTGTAATATCCGGCATACTTCCATTTCTGCGGAAGGCATTGGTATGGGACTGAGGACCAAGATAAATGTAAATCTTGGTATTTCAGGAGACTGCAACAATTATGAGATGGAAATGCAGAAGGTAGATATGGCATTAAAGTTTGGTGCAGAGGCCATTATGGATCTGAGTAATTATGGCAAGACAAATACCTTCCGCAAGGAACTGATTGCAAAATCACCTGCTATGATTGGCACGGTACCGATGTATGATGCCATTGGATATCTGGAAAAAGATTTACTGGAAATCACGGCAGAGGATTTCCTTCGGGTGGTCCGGGCACATGCAGAAGAAGGTGTGGATTTTATGACGATTCATGCCGGAATCAACCGCAGAACGGTAGAAACTTTTATGCGTGACAAGAGAAAAATGAACATTGTGTCACGGGGCGGTTCCCTGTTGTTTGCCTGGATGATGATGACGGGAAATGAAAATCCGTTTTATGAGCACTATGATGAAGTGCTGGAAATTTTGCGGGAGTATGATGTTACCATCAGTCTGGGCGATGCCCTCCGGCCGGGGTGTATTGATGACAGCACGGATGCCGGACAGATTGCGGAGCTGATTGAGCTGGGGGCATTGACCGAACGTGCCTGGGCAAAGGATGTCCAGGTGATGGTGGAGGGGCCGGGTCATATGGCAATGAATGAAATTGAAGCAAATATGAAGCTGCAGAAGAGAATCTGTCACAACGCCCCATTTTATGTGCTCGGTCCGCTGGTAACAGACATTGCACCGGGATATGACCATATTACTTCTGCTATTGGTGGTGCTATTGCGGCGGCAAGCGGTGCGGATTTCCTCTGCTATGTTACTCCGGCGGAGCACTTACGTCTTCCGGATTTGAATGATGTAAAGGAAGGTATCATTGCCAGCCGGATTGCCGCCCATGCAGCAGATATTGCGAAGGGAGTTCCACATGCCAGAGAGCGGGACAATGCCATGGCGGAAGCGCGTCATAAGGTGGACTGGGAAGCAATGTTTGGACTGGCACTGGACGAAGAAAAGGCAAGGGCATATTTTGAAAGTACGCCGCCATCAGACCGTCATACCTGCTCGATGTGCGGAAAAATGTGTGCCGTGCGGACAACCAATATGATTCTGGAAGGCAGGAAAGTAGAATTCTGTACGGAAAAATAAAGTATGGACGGTCATAACAATTACGTGACAATGAATATGGGAACAGAGGAGAACGCTCATATTTCAAAGAAAAATCAGAGAAGAATTGAAGGAACACGGAATTAACCATGTGACTTTGGAACTTGAAAGCAGGAGGAAGACGGCATGAATAAGCAGGAGTTTTTAAACTGTTTAAAGAGCAAATGGAATCAAGAAGCGCAGGAGATAGATGTATAGCTTTCAAAATATTTATATCAGAGAATAAGTTCCTTTGAAGTCGCGCCACCCGTTTAACGAGTGGCGGTGAATTCAAACTCGAAGCTGGCTTTGTCGCTGATAAATTCGCACAATACCTTCTGCTTATAAGAGAAACGATAATATGTTTGGCAGACGGCACTTTCGTGAATGGTTCTGCACATTTTGCCATTGGAAGGAGCCAAAAGTGGCTGTGCATTCTTTTTTTGCAGTCGTGCGGTTAGTGTATAATCGCCTTGCTTGACAGTGATGGTATTTGCTCCAATGTGTTTTATCCTTGCCCCAAGATAAGTGGCGATGCGGTACTCCTTTCCATTCAACAGAACAACACCGATAATGCCGTTGAAATGAAATCCTAACATAGGGATATCGGCTACAGACAGCATTAAAGAGCCATGTTCAAAGCAGCACTGTGTCCAAATATATCGTTTTGGAAAGGAGTAACCCCGGTCCCCTTCGATATAACCGACGCCGTTGTGAAAGGTATAGTTCCGGTTGTTTACCATGAGTTGACCGTTGATTTTATGGGTCATGCTGTAAACACTGTGTCTGCATTGCAGGAATGGGACGAGCGTAAAGGGCCCCATAATGTCATAACGAATGGGAGAAAGAGGTTGAAAGCGGAGGATGCCTTCAACTTTAAGGCGGTTGCTTTGATAATTCAGAGAGATTCCTCGTTCTGTAAATCTGCAATCTCCAAGTTTGACGTGTAATGGTTTGTCGTTATATTTGATTGTCTGAAATGGTATATGAAAAGCCGCATCATTAGTTATAATTTGCAATGATGCGGACTTTTTATTGTCACAGTAATGATATGCGGGAATGAACGCAATTGTTTTGTCATCGGTACAGCATTTGAAATACCAGCCTTTAAAATATCCCATAGGATGCAATTTTACCTCCGCAAGCGACATGATTATGCTGATAGGATATCCGGTGGGGAATAAAATATACAAAAGTGAAAAACGTTACTGTTTATGAGGTACGAATGAACAGTAGTGAAAAAACAGCATATGCTGATAGTAGAACTATCATAGGAGAGGCTGGATTATGAAACGATGTGTTCCATTGGAACCTGCCGCAGAAGTGTTCTGTGAGCAAAGTTCTGTTCCGCCGCTAATTTTTCAACTGCCGCCTGAACAAGGTCGCAGAGTGTTGGAAGAAGCACAGAATATGCCGGTATATAAATATCCTGCACATATATCCTCAGAATATATGTAATCAGCAGAGGAATGTTTGAAAAGACAGAGGTCGGTATGCCACAAGGTGGACCATTAAGTCTACTTTTAAGTAACATAATGCTGAACGAGTTGGATAAGGAACTCACACGTAGAGGACACAGATTTGTTCGCTATGCAGATGATTGTATGATTTTTTGCAAGGGCAAGAAAAGTGCGGAAAGAACCTTGGAAAACATAGTGCCATACATTGAGGGAAAACTATTCCTCAAATTCAACTGTACCAAAACAAACGTGGCGCACATCAGCAAAGTCAAGTACCTTGGATATAGTTTTTATAGATGTAAGGGAAAATGCAGACTTAGGGTACACTCTAAATCAGTAACAAAGATGAAAGATAAAATCAGAGAACTTATTGATAGAAGCAATGGATGGGGAAATGAATACCGAGCATTGAAACTGACACAGTTTGTTAGAGGATGGGTAAATTACTTTGGAATGGCGGATATGAAAAGCCTGATGCGGAGTAATGACGAGTGGCTACGCCATAAAATAAGAGCAATCTATTGGAAACAATGGAAGAAAGTCAAAACAAAGTTCGAAGAACTCAAGAGGTTAGGAGTAGAAAAAAGAAAAGGCATGGATATGTGCCAATATGCGAAGTGGAAACTGGTATTGTAGTGGATATTTCATATTTCAAACCGCCTTTAATAATAAGAAACTCCGTGAATTAGGTTATCCTACATTCACAGAGTTCTATTTTGAAAATATGTGAAAACTAAAGAACCGCCGTATACCGAACGGTACGTACGGTGGTGTGGGAGGTCGGTAGATAAAATAATTATCTACCTCCTACCCGATTGTCCGCGTAACGCGACTAAGGAAGTGTGAGCTTACGAGGTGCGTAGTGAGCAATAAGGGATTGTGTCACTAGAATGGATGAGCAGTCCTAGAAAATTCAAAAATGGATTTGGGTGGAGAGAATGAAATGGTGATAGTATTCTATGTATATTAAATAATACCGTAAGAAAATCATTAATCTCTGAAATCAAATAGGTCTTTTGGTGTGATTTGTAGAACTTCTGCTAGTTTAAATATTACATCAAAGGAAACACCGACTTTGCCCAGTTCTATTGCACTTATGTGGCTTCTGTCAACATCGACAAGTTCAGCAAGTTCCAGTTGGGTGATTTTTAAACGCTTTCTATAATATACTACATTTAATCCAAATTTTTCGTACAAATTCTTGTATTCAGGTTTCATTGCATATCCTCCTTATACGACAATTGTAATGGGATTTATAGTCAAATTAAACCTTGCTATAATAGCGTAATGCGATTGACACAAGTCATAATTAATTGTAGAATAATGCTGGAGTTGCTTGGAATGTACGACAAACGAAGAAGGGAAGGAAGAGAAAATAATGTATTGCTATGAATGTGGAAGTAAAATAAGTAACTATTTTTCTGGTTTAGAATGTCCGTACTGTAATACAGAACTTTTATTGAGTAATCAGATGATTTTGGATAATCTCATTGATAAAATGTGGGAAAAATATCATGAAGCAGATATGGTAAAAGAGACTTTCTATGTTGGGGAACATAAAATTACTCTTTCGGAAAAAACATTGTTGAAAAGAAAATCATATATATTTTTTAAAAAAATTTTCAACAAAACATGGATTAGACTACAGGATTGGATTGCTGCAACCTCATTTGATAATATTGTAAAAGAAAGAAAAGCGGTGCAAAAAGAAATTAATGAATCAGTTGTTTACGCCAGCATGGTGTTTATAAAATCGTTTGGTTGTAATATTACATATGAAGATTATCTGGAAAACTTCTATGACTGGATTAGTAAAGCAGACTCGTTGGGTGAATTCCTTGAGGAGTGCTGTTCTGAGTTTGAGGAACTTCGGGCCGAACTGAATTCTTATAATGACAGTTCCAGAACAGAATATGTTCCAGGCTGGATTGGTGGTGGTACAACTATAAAAAGTGCAATAATAGGTTCATTGAAAGCTGATTTGTTGAATCTTGGGGGAGCGATAGTAAATGAATTTGGAAATGCTACAAAACGAAATATTAATGCAACTAAAAATACGAAAGAAATTATTGCATTAAAGCTAAAAATAAAGGAACAGCCTGAGTTTATAAAAAGAATAAAGGAAGCATGGCAATATCATATAGAAGGTGCTGCTCAAAGAGTAAGCAAGTATTTAATTGATAATAATTATGCTCAAGGTGATTTCAGATATGATTATTGGGAATTAGTGAATCTTGATGAAAATATAACAATTTATCATATGGATGCGGCGGTTAGAAAGTTGAATGAAAATCCATTTGATTTGGCTGCATATGTAAGTGTATATTCAGAAAAGTATCCTGTTTATGGTAGGGAACTACTGGAACTTGCTTCCATATGTGGTATTAAAGAAGAAGTTCAATTAGCTTTTTTATCTTATCGTGATGCAAAATTACTCAATAAGCTCGAAGAAGAGAAATTGGGCTTGGGTGCTTCGGTGGAAAAGTTAAGTGAATGTAAAAAACTAATGGATAATTTGGAAGAAAATAATCTTATCTATGCAGAAAGACCGGAGCTGGTTTATGTACAGAAGGAGAGAGAGTTGGCTTATAAGGTGGCTTCTGCTCTTGCTAATACTGCGATTTTACAAGCGCAGAAAAAAGTAGAAAAACTTGCAATGGAAAATGAGACATCAGAAGCTTTTCGAATTATGACAGAAGAATATGGGGATTATGGAAGGGAAGTGCTGTTTCAGTATTATTTTCAAATGTTGAAGAGTTTTCGAAGCAAAAAGAAATCAAAAGAGCTGGATGAAATGTTAGGAAAGTTAGAGGAGGCTTTTGAAAAGGGATGTTTAGATGCAAAGGATGTAGTAAATGAATTTGAATTCTCTAAAGCATCGAATATCGTAGAAAAAACAAAAATAATGAGTAATGTCTTCTTGCTGGCGGCGCAAGGAATTCCATATGCATTGTTTCATGCGGGAATGTGGTATATTAATGAGGGATGTAGAAGGGAAAAAGGAATGCAATACATAAAAGCGGCTTTTAAGAGAATGTGTCCTAAGGCTATTGTATTCATTGGAACAGAGTATGTTGCAGGAAAAGTGTTAGAATATGATGAAGCGACTATGAAACCATATTTAGAGATAGCAGAGTATTTTGGAGAAAAAGATGCAGGCACATTGTTAAAAAACATGAAGTGAGGAAATAAATATGAATTGTCCGAAATGTAATAAAATTATACATGAAAATATGAGGTTTTGCCCTTATTGTGGTGCAAAAATGAAGGAAGGTATAAGAAGTAAAAATTATGATAGAGAGGATATTTTAATTCGAACTTATGTAAAGCAGAAGCAATATTCGAAAATATTGGATATGGCATTAAAAGGAAATGTCTGTGCAGAATATGTATACATAACAAATACAATAGGAGAAGAAAATTGGCATATAGGGAATAAAGATTACAAGATGTTAAGTGCTCTATGTCCTAATGCTGTAGCAATGGCTATTATAAGTATTGTAGGCCTGTTTACCGTCATAGAGAATAAAACAAGTATTGCGAACGAAACATTGGAAAAATATTGCAGCATGGTAGAACAGGCGGCAGAAAATGGAGACCCGGCAGCATTATGGGCTATGGGCAGGTTCTATCTTGGAACAATATCAAATAAATATGGACGTAATGAAATGAAAGTTTATCGTTATATGAATTTAGCGATAGATAAAAAATATCCTCAAGCTATGATGGATCTCGGCAGTTGGCATTATACAGGTGAAAATGGTATGGATAAAGATGAGGATAGGGGGATTTTATTATTTTATAAAGGCATGTACTATTCACAAACGATTGCATTGGGCAGAACATCAGAAGAAGAGGGAAATATATTTGATGCTGCGCAGATGGATTTAGAGGATTTAGATAAGAAAATTATTCAGAGTGGTATAGAATGTATAGCAGACGATGTCTTTGGAAAGAAACATAAATCAGAAAGTTTATTATGTATTAATAATAAAACGGAAATTGAATTATGGGAAAGAATTCGAAAATATTCGGATTTAGATGAATTAGAAAAAATGACTAAAGAAATAGAAGCTGTTGACTATTCAGAAACTGATAAGGAGTCAATTTTACATTGGTTGAAAAAGAGTGTTAGTGAAATTAAAAAGTATGAGATGAAAGTAATAGAACGTGAAAAAAAACGTATGGAGGAGGAAAGAAAGCAACAGGAACTACAAGAACGAGAACGAAATATCAAGGAGGCTAATAGAGAACGGGAACAGAAAGCTAGAGAAATTATAGATAGCTGCAGCATACCAGATGATTATTTGAGGGCTTTTGATAGTGTTAAGGAATTAAATATGCCAGAAGATTATTACAAAAGATATGAAGAAATTTTATTAAATAAGGTAAAATATAAATATAGTCAGGACATAATGATTGCTAAACAATATCAAGAGTCACTGTTTAATGTAAAAGTATTTATCGGTATGTGGTGCGTGTTGGCAATTTTAGGTATTTTGCTAATAAAATTTCTTTTGTGGTTGAGTCTTTATATAGGCTTTTTATCCTATGTAGGAATTGGAGCAATAGGGTTGTTTGGTATATCATATGCGTGCTTTACATATACAGAAGTTGATCAAGACATGAAAATTGTAAGAAAAAAATCGTCGTATGAGTGGGTGTGCCGGTTCGCGGATAAAGGCTATAATTTTTTTGATGAATAATTTATTATAAGGCGAAATGAAAATAACTATTTATACATAGGATGGGATTGTGTGCAGGTTGAAAAAGAAAAAAAATTTTACGAAGTATTAGATGAATTCCAAAAGAGTATTTATGATAGGATTTATGATGGTATTTTACAACGTAAAAGTGTAATAATATTTGGAAATCCCAAACTTCAAACAGAAAGAAATTTTATGGATAAAATCCTTTTTTTGCTTCTTGCAGATTATCCGGAAATTTTTAATGTTGATTTCGAAAATACAACGTATGTATTTTCGAGAAATGCTATTATAATGGGTATCTCTTATGTGTTTAGTGAAAAGGAACAGAAATCATTTGAGTGGCGCGTTGCAAGGAAGGTTGCTACACTTACGGAAAATATTAAGACTTATTGTGGCAATGATAAAAAACAACAGATCAGATATTTGTATGATTATTTTGTGGCAAATATATCATATGCTACGGATGAGTTAAAAAGTGAGAATAGACGTATCTTATGTCGAATACATTCTGTATTAGGTTCTTTACTTGACGGAAAAGCTGTATGTGATGGAATTGCAAGAGGGTTCAAATTGTTTTTGGACGAGCTAGGTATAGATAACTGGGTTATACGTCAGGAATTAAAGAAAGGCATGGCGTTTTCTCATGAATGGAATGTGGTGATGCTTGGCGGGGAAGTGTGGCACTTTGACATTACTTGGGAGATAGACTTATACAATTTGTCGAAACAAACGTTGTTTAGATATTATATGTTATCGGAAAAAGAGATGAGAATGAGACATGAAGAGAGAATTTGTTAGTAGCGAAAAAACTTTGGAAGAACGTCCCCGACATATATATCCGTTTGGGACGTTCTACAGGGTAATATGTTAAGGAGAGACTGGGTAAAAGAGGTTGTGGGAAGTAGAGGCAAGTGTCATGTATGGGTGGTACAAATGGATAAAAATATGAAAACTCAAATGAAATAATTTGAGTTTTCATATTTTTTTATTTAATTACAACAGATTAGGGTATGAAATTAAAAGGGATTTATCAAATTATTCTTCGAAAATTTCAAAAGACCTGAAAAGTCCGAAGAATAAATTTGTGCAACAGATTCTTCATGGCACCTTTGTTGATAACAGCATGTATTTAAGTGAAATTGCCGTTTACTGAAAGAAATTATTACCCTGAAGAGGACAAGGAAACGTCTTTCCCAGAACCTCCATGCTTTCGGAGATAAACAGGTGATCATGGACAATTATCTTTTCCAAGTCAAACAGCACATAAAAAAAGATTATGCAGTTATCGTTACAGGACACTTTCATTGATGCATAAAATGGTGAAAAAAGTGAAGGAATTGACGGTGGAAATATTGTTCGTTTAGTGGTATAATGCGATAAAGTATTTTGAGTTGAGGATGGTGAACCAAAGTGGCAAAGAAAATGGAGAAAACAAATGTCATGCGTCTGCTGGACCAGAAAAAGGTTCCGTATGAGAGCTATTGTTATGTAGAATCCGGAACGACCGTTGGTACAGAGGTGGCAGCAGTGCTGGGACAGAATCCGAGTCAGGTCTTTAAAACACTGGTAACGGTGGGAGGCAAAACGAAGCAGAATTTTGTGTTTGTTATTCCGGTGAATCAGGAACTGGATTTAAAAAAGGCAGCCAGTGCGGTGGGAGAAAAGAGCATTGAAATGATTAAGTCCAAAGAGCTTTTGCCGCTGACGGGTTATGTGCATGGCGGCTGTTCCCCGATTGGAATGAAGAAATTTTTTACAACGACCGTGGATGCCAGTGCAGAGAATTTTGAAACGATTTTCTTTAGCGGTGGAAAAATCGGGTATCAGGTGGAAGTGAGTCCGGTGGACTTGAAGAAAATGATTCGGTTTGAGTATGCGGATTTGTGTGAGTAAGGAAGCAGGTTTGAAATCAGTTTTTGGGAAATAACAGTGGATAAAGAAAGCGGTGGAAAATTAAAATGGGTGAAATCAGACTGATAAAACCAACCATGGAATATGCCGAAGACATTATGAAATTCCGGCAGGAAATTTTTGACGCAAAGGACGAAGATGCTTTTGCGGGCTGTGGAACTCTGGAGAAATGCGAAACTGCACAGGTATGGATTGACTCTGTCAACCTGATGGAAAATCCAGACACCTGTCCAAAAGGACGGGTATCCGGCAATGTATTTCTGGCAGTAAGAAGTTCCGATAATAAAATTGTTGGCATGATAGACCTGCGCCATCATCTGGGAAATCCGGTGCTGCGTACCTGGGGCGGTCACTTTGGTTACATTGTGCGGCCGGACGAACGAAGAAAAGGTTATGCGAAAGAAATGGTGCGGCTGAATTTAGAAAAGTGCAGAGAGCTTGGATTACATAAAGTCATGATTACCTGTGACAGAAATAATATTGCCAGTGAACGGACGATTCTTGCCAATGGCGGTGTGTTTGAAAAAGAAGTGCCGGTGGATAGCAGTTTCACAAAACGTTTCTGGGTGACAATCACAGAAAGTATGTTAAAAACGACCCAGAATACAAGAGAACTGGGCGGTTATGTGATAAAGGATGGTCTGGCGACCAGAAGAAATTCCTTATGGAGAAGTGATGTGCAGTGTTATCCATCAAAGGAGGATGTTCAACTGCTGAAAGACCGTGGAATTACCACAATAATCGACCTGCGGGGAGAAAAAGATACTACGAAGAAACCAAGTGGATTTGCGAATAAGGAAGGGTTTCATTACATAAATTGTCCGGTGGAGGAAAGCAGTGGAGTACCGGAATCGGTGGAGGCTGTGCCGGTAAGTTATCTGGCAATTGCCTGTGCGAAGAGTATGCCTAAGGTATTTAAAACCATTGCAAATGCAGAAAGTGGTGTGATGTTCAACTGTACAGCAGGAAAGGACCGGACAGGTGTGGTGTCAGCAATTCTGCTTTTACATGCCGGTGTGGACGACAGTGATATTATTGAAAATTATGTACTGACGAGGGAATACGGCAGAGAACGTCTGGAGCTGGTTCATAAAAATTTCCCGGAGATTGACATGAATATTGTAACACCAAGGGAATGGTTTATGGAAGAGTTTCTGCGGTTGTTCCGAAAGAAATTTGGAACGACGGAGCAGTATTTTAAGATGCTTGGTCTGGGTGAAACAGAGATTGGAAAAATTACCGGGAAACTGGTGGGATAAAAATTGTTGGGAATATAAAGGAGGAACAACATGGAGGAAAAGAATGACAAGCAGGAGAAAACGGATAAAAAGAGAATTCTTCTTATGTATGCCGGAAGTCTGATATTTTATAGTGCATTTGGTGTTATTTTAGTGAAGCTGTTTCAGATGAATGTGGAGAACATCTGGATGGAGGGATTCCAGATAGGACTGATTTCCTGGCTGGTTGTCATGGTACTGCCGCTGTTTATAAAGAAGAAAAAGAGATAGTTTCTTTGCAAAACTGGCAATCAAGTTTGGATAAGGGAGGATATGGAATATGAACGCAGTAGTATTTGATATGGACGGTCTGATGTTTGATACGGAGCGGGTCTTTGTTCAGGCATGGGATTATGCCGGGGAGAAAATGGGCATTGGCAAGGCTGGTTTCATGACAATCAAAACCCTTGGCATGAATGTGGAGAGGTCCAGACAGGTCTGGATAGAGGAATTTGGTGACCGCTATCATGAGGAGGAACTTCGCAGTTATTCCAGGGAATTCCGGGATAATTATTATGCAAACAATAAGGTACCGGTGAAAAAAGGACTGTATGTGTTGCTGGATTATTTAAAAGAACATGGTTATAAGCTGGCAGTGGCCTCCTCTTCGCCGCGGTGGGAAGTGGAACACCATTTGAAGGATGCAGGAGTGTTTGATTATTTTCAGGCGGTTGTCTGTGGCGATATGGTAAGTAAGTCAAAACCGGAGCCGGAAATTTATCTGCGGGCCTGTGAACTTCTGGGAGAGCAGCCGGAGGATTGTGTGGCTTTGGAAGATTCCAGAAATGGTCTGTTGTCTGCCCACCGGGCAGGCATGCGTGTGATTATGGTGCCGGATTTGTGGGAAGCGGACGAAGAAGTAAAGCAGTTTTTATGGAATATGTGTGCTGACCTGGAAGAGGTGAAAGATTTTTTGTTGGAGCATCCAGATAAAAAATAATGCTCTACATTTGTAGAATGGATGTATTAGAGAAGTGCTGGCACTGGAAAACAAAGAAAGTGTCCCTGATACTGCTGCCGGATGAAAAGTGGCTGAATCAGCGGGTTTGCTGGCATGTAAAAGGGTTTTTACATCCGAAAAACAGCCCTTGTAAAACACCTTTGATAGAAAGTTCAATCTCCACGTTATAACATATCAGCAGGAGGGACGCAAATGGAAATTGGTAATCAGATTAAAAAATACAGGGCAGAGTTAAAGCTCTCCCAGGAGGAACTGGCGGACAAAATTTTTGTAACCCGGCAGACGATTTCGAACTGGGAAAATGAGAAAAATTATCCTGACATCAAAAGTCTGGTCATGTTAAGTTCACTATTTGGCATCTCTCTCGATCATTTGGTAAAAGGAGATTTGGAAGAGATGAAGGAACAAATTAAGGAAATGGACATTCAGGAGTTTAATCGCAGCGGTTATGTGTATCTGGTATTGATGGCAGCAATGCTGTTTACTCCGATACCGCTGGTGAAATTTCTTGGCTTGGCAGGAATCATCATCTGGGGTGTGCTGGCAGTGGTAACTGTGTGTTATGCATTTAAGATGGAAAAGCAGAAAAAAGCACTGGATATCCAGACCTACCGGGAAATTACTGCATTTATGGAAGGGAAGCGGCTGGACGAAATTGATAAGCAGAGAGAAATTGGAAAACGGAATTACCAGAAAGTATTCTGCGCACTTGGTGCAGCTTTGATTGGCGGAATCGTGACTGCGTTTATGCTCTGGTTATTGTTCTAAGGAGGTATCGTATGCTGGAGGAATTAGGAATCAGTTTTGGTACGGCGTTGATACTGTTAATTGTACTTTATTATGTAGTTAAAAATGGTGTGAAAAATGGAATGAAGCAGGCCTGGCGGGATATTACCGGGGAAAAGACGGCAGAGGAAAAGCAGTGGGAAGCGTATGCAGACCAGTTTCAGAGGGATTGTGAAGAAGCAAATACTGATAAGGTAGAGCCCGCAGGTGAAGGTACAGACAATTCTGGTTTGAAAAACAGAGGCTGAGGATTATAAAATAGGGAAGATGAGAAAAAATGACAGGACTTTATTTCAGCGGCACAGGAAATTCAAAATATGCAGTGGAAACCTTTCTACAGGAATATGAGCCGGGAGCGGTGGCACATTCCATAGAGGAAAAGGAAGCCGCAGGAGCAGTAGAAAATCAAGAGGAGCTTGTAGTTGCTTATCCGGTGCAGTACAGCAGCATTCCAAAAATTATGTGGGATTTTGTGGAACAGAACCGGGAACTGTGGCAGGGAAAACGAATTTTTATTATTGCTACCATGGGGCTGTTCAGTGGGGACGGCGCCGGGGTTCTGGCAAGACTGCTGAAAAAGTATGGAGCAGAAATAATTGGCGGACTGCACTTGAAAATGCCTGACAGCATTGCGGATGAAAAAGCGTTGAAGCGTCCGCTGGAAGAAAACAGGGCGTTGGTTTTTCAGGCGAAAGAGAAAATTAAGATTGCCGTACACAATATAAAGTGCGGCAATCCGCCGCAGGAAGGGCTTGGAATGTTAAGCAGGATGGCAGGCTTATTTGGACAGCGATTGTATTTTGGTCATAAAACGTGGCATTATACAGATAAATTGAAAATCAACCGGGAAAAGTGTGTGGGCTGTGGAACGTGTATCCGGTTATGTCCCATGGACAATTTAAGCAGGAAAGACGGCACAATACACAGTGCCGGAAAATGTACGATGTGCTACCGCTGTGTGAATGAGTGTCCGAAGCAGGCAGTTACACTGTTAGGAAAGCGTGTGGTGGAACAGGGAAGGATAGAAAAGTATATGTAACTATGAAGGCACGGAATAGTTACAAGTATATAAAATAATAGGAGATAAATATGATATATTTTGGAGAAGATTTACAGGAATTAAAGGACAGGACGATACAAAAGCATCGTGCGGAAGCAGAAGCAAAGGATTTAAGAGTACAGAAACAGGCGTTGGAGGATAAGGTAACACAGCTGGAAAAAGTAAAACTGGCGGAACAAAAGGATGTAGACCGCCTGGAAGGCAGTAGTCTGGCGGCATTCTTTTACAATGTAATTGGAAAAAAAGAAGAAAAGCTGACAAAGGAAAAAGAAGAAGCATACAAGGCAGCCGTAAAGTATGAAACAGCTAAGGAAGAACTGCATTCCGTGGGACAGGAACTTCTTCGCAGGGAAGAGCTTATTAAAAAACTGCAGGGATGTGAAGCTGAGTATGAGAGTGCGTTTTCAGAAAAATTAAAGGCAGTATGTGCGGCAGGAACCGCATTGTCAGATGAAGTGTTCCAGCTGGAAGCAAAGATATACCGGCAGGAGTGCCAGAAAAAAGAAATTGAGGAGGCTGTTCTGGCAGGACAGCAGGCTCTTCATACGGTGAATGCAGTATTGGACAGTCTGGACAGTGCGGATAGCTGGGCGACCTGGGATACGTTTGGTGGTGGAGGTCTGTTTACGGATATGATGAAGCATGACCATCTGGATTCTGCCCAGTCGCAGATTAATCAGTTACAGGTGGAGCTTAGAAGCTTAAAAACAGAGCTGGCAGACGTGGAAATCCATGCGGATATCCAGGTGAAGATTGAGGATTTTCTAAAGTTCGCAGATTACTTTTTTGATGGTCTGTTTGCAGACTGGACAGTCAGGGATAAAATTGAGGAATCCATAGACCAGGTGGAACATACCAAAACGGAAATTATGACGGTAATTGGTAAGCTGGAGCTACAGCAGGAAACAGTGGAAGAGAAGCTTGGACGACTGTTGGAGGAACGGGAAAATCTGGTGCTTGGGGCAAGGTAAAGAGGTAAGAAAATCGAAAAGAAAACTGCTGGCAGTGAGTGGCAGCGTTGTTTGGAAAAGGAGATGGACAGGATGGATATTTTTGCGGAACAGCAGTACATAGTAGAACGACTGGATGGGGATTATGCTTATTTAAAGAATTTAAGCAGCCCGGAGGACGAGTTGAAATGCGTAGCCAGGGCACTGCTGCCAGAGGTTGGCGAGGGGACGAGGCTACGCTATGAAATGATGTCCTATGAGGTGATGGAATAACCTATCGTGCCACTATCGTCCCGCAGGCAATTTTTATTCCCGAATTACCCGCCGGCTGTGAGGTAAAATCGTCCGGCATGGAATGCAGGATAATGGTTCTTCCAATGATTTCCCGGACAGAAAAACGGTTTGTCAAAAACATGGTGAAAGCATAGCCGTTACTGCCAAACAGTGGCGGTAAATCGCCGGCATGGTATGGGTGGGCACAGGTGTAAGGGTCATAATGGGTCAGGGCATCGGCAAAAGGGTCTGCCGCAGTTCCGCTGCACTGTGCTCCACTGTGGATATGAAAACCAAACACCGGGCTGCTGCATGGTGGAGAACCGGCAGGCAGTCCGGAAAATTCTGCGGAAACCAGAGTACCGTACGCACTTTGAAAAAAGCGGACCTCACCGGAGAGGCCGGGATAGGCGTTGCTGCCTTTTACAATGGCAGCCGCCCGGGGCGGAAGCGCTGCGAGGGATGTAAAATAAGAGATACGGTTGCGGGGTGGCATAGAAAAGTTACCTCCAGACCTTGTGTAGTTTTGTTATTCCAGACTATGCTGGCCGCCTGTACAGTGTGCACAGTATTCCCGAATCGCCTGTGCAGTAAATTCTGCGGTTCCTTCTCCGGCGTATGCGTTGATGTTGTCTGTCATGCTGCCGCCTCCGGCATACATTTCACCAAGGGAGGAAAGGATTTCCGGGGTACAGTTGTAATAATGTTCGGTGAGGAAGGCACGAAGTTCTGCAACCTTTTCCTGAACCACGGCATCCTCCGGTGCATGCTCCAGCAGTTTGCCAAAGTCAGCAAAAATATTCATCATGTCGATGCCAAGCTTCTGTTCCTGCTCTTTCGAGCGGTTCTTACTTTTTTCTTCAAATTCCTTGTAGGCAGGGGTGGTGCCGTAGCTTTCCTTTGCCTGTTTTGCATATTCATCAATTTTTCTTGTATCAAATGCTTCAAAACTCATTAATTTTTTCACTCCTATCATGCGAATACCTGTTGCCAGGTCAATCAGATTCTCAATGTGTTCTTTTTTTAGTTTTAATAACTCAATTTGCTGCTCCAGTGCTTTGTTGCGTTCAAAATTCGGACTGTCCAGAATTTCCTTAATGTCCTTTAAAGGAAATTCCAGTTCACGGAACAAAAGGATACACTGCAGTCTGCCCAGGGCTTCCTCATCATAGAGCCGGTAGCCTGCTTCTGTAGTTTCCGTGGGAGACAGAAGCCCGATGGAATCATAGTAATGCAGGGTGCGGACACTGATTCCGGCAAGTTTGCTTACTTCGTGGACGGTTTTCAAAAAAAGTTACCTCCTTTGTGTTTTTTATCAGCTGACAGACATAGTATAAAGTATGACGTAACGTAGGAGTCAAGAGGAAATTTCAAAAAAGTAGAATTAGAGGATTTACATTTGATAAGAATATGATACAATCGGAATGGTTAAAACTATGAAATATGGAGCGGCTACGATGATGATTATTTTAGCAGTAAGGTATAACCCGGGAGGTGCAGAATGAATCTGGCACTGATTACCTTGGAACAGGTAAGTATGTTATTTATATTGATTTTAACCGGCTTCGTCTGCGGCAAAACCGGTGTGGTAACGGAAGATGGTAAAAAAGTTCTCTCAAATCTGCTAGTTATGATAATTATGCCGGCCATGGTATTAAATTCCTATCTGTCGGAGTTTAATCCGGAGGTATTATCAAATCTTTTACTGGCATTTGGATTAAGTACCATTGCAATTCTCATTGCCATGGCAGTCAGCTTTTTGCTGACTTTGAAAATGAAGTCCCAAAACAGGACAGTCATCCGGTTTGCCTGCAGCTTTTCCAACGCCGCATACATGGGCTTTCCTCTGATTCAGGCATTGTTTGGGGCAGAGGGAATGATTTATGCCAGTGCCTTTGTCACTATGTTTAATGTGATTGTCTGGTCTGTGGGCTATGCAATGATGAGCGGAGAAGTGAAACTGCGGGAGGTGTTAAAAAGTGTTGGAAAAAATCCGGTGACTTATGCGGTGCTGCTTGGACTGCTTCTTTATCTGGGCAGAGTCCCGGTGCCATCCGTAATACAGGAACCCGTTCGTCTGGTGGGGTCCATGACAACACCGCTTTCCATGATGATTATTGGCATAATGATTGCCGGAAGCAGGATTACGTCTGTACTTGGAAACCGGGAGGTCTGGTTTACGGTGGTAACAAGACTTGTCCTTATCCCGGCGGTTACCTTTGGTCTGTTCTATCTGCTTGGCGTGGGTGGAATTGTTGGCAGTGTCATTCTGATTCAGGCGGCCTGCCCGACAGCGGCAACGACTTCGGTGCTGGCAATCCAGTTTCATCATGATGAAACGGTGGGAGCAGGAACTGTGGTGCTGTCCACGATTTGCAGTATTGTGACGCTGACGGTATTTGCCATGCTTATTCAGGTACTTTGACAGGAAGTGGTGAACAGGAGTTGTGCAGCGATGATTGACAGCGTACAAAATCGTATTTGACAAAAATAGTATACCATGATATAGTAAAAGTACTTTAGTGAAAGAGGTGAAAAGATGAGAAGATAATCGACTTTTGTAAACATGAAGCTTAAGGTTTTAAGTGGTATGATTCCATGCAGAGTGATGACGTTACAGATATAGTACGGTTGTCCCATGGAATGATGCTTTGTTATCATGTTGCCAAAAGTGGATTATGTATCTCATCATAACCTCTTTTTTTCGTGCACAAAATTAATAGCATGACAGTGGTCAGACAGGGGCAGTGCGCGCAGCTCCTGTTTACATAGAGGTTGGGTACATAGTTCGGAATCATTTGGCAGCAGATGGTTCTTTTTTTGTGAGGAGTGATGAACTATGTTACAGGTAAAAAATTTAACGATTACCCATAGAAAGGACAATCGTGTCCTGTTAGATAAATTCAATTTCGTATTAAATGATGGTGACAGGGCGGCTGTTATCGGGGAAGAGGGTAACGGAAAGTCTACGTTGCTGAAGCTGATTTATGATGAGGTTTTGGTGGAGGATTATGTGGAGTTTTCCGGTGATATTATCCGCAACAACAGTTGTATTGGGTATCTTGCCCAGGAGCTTTCCGCAGAGGAAAAGGCAGAATCCATCTATGAGTTTATGTGTCAGCTGCCATTGTTTTTTGAACTGACGCCACAGGAGCTGGCGGAGGCCGGAAGAAAATTAAAACTTCCGGTGGAACTGTTTTATTCGGAACAGAAGATGGGCGAATTGTCCGGCGGGGAGAAAATTAAACTTCAGCTGGCACGGCTCATACTAAAACGTCCGGATGTGCTTCTGCTGGACGAGCCTTCCAATGATCTGGATATGGATTCCCTGCACTGGCTGGAGGAGTTTATTAACGGGTGTGATGTTCCGGTGCTTTATATTTCCCACGATGAGACATTGCTGGAAAATACGGCGAACAAGATTGTGCATCTGGAACAGTTAAAACGGAAGCAGGAATGTAAGTACACGGTGGAAAAGGCTGGCTACCGGGAGTATGTGGAGCGGAGAAGTTCTGGTCTTGCCCATCAGGAACAGGTGGCAAGAAAGGAGCGGGCAGAGTACGAAAAACAGCAGGAAAAATTCCGCCAGATTCAGCAGAAGGTGGAACACCAGCAGAATGTCATTACGAGACAGAATCCGCATGGAGGGGCATTGTTAAAAAAGACCATGCACCGGATTAAGGCGTATGAAGCCCGGTTTGAAAAAGAGTACGAAAACATGACCGAAATTCCGGAAACAGAGGACGCTATTTTTGTGAAGTTCGGGGAAAAAGCAAGTATGCCTGCCGGTAAGGTGGTGCTGGATTTCACATTGCCGAAGCTTATGGTGGAAGAACGGGTGCTGGCAGAGAATATTTCCCTAAGAGTCAAGGGACCAGAGAAAATCTGCATTATAGGTAAGAATGGCTGTGGAAAAACAACCCTGCTGCGCCAGATTGCGAAGGAACTGTTGGAGCGGAAGGATATCAGGGCCTCTTATATGCCGCAGAATTATGAAGAACTGCTTTCCATGGAACAGACTCCGGTGGAATTTTTATCAGAAACTGGGGATAAAGAAGAGATTTCCCGAATCCGTACGTACCTTGGCAGCATGAAATATACCGCTGATGAAATGCAGCATAAGATTGCGGATTTGTCCGGCGGACAGAAAGCAAAAATCCTGCTTTTGAAAATGAGTATGTCCGGGAGCAATGTGCTGATTCTGGATGAGCCAACAAGAAATTTTTCGCCGCTGTCCAGTCCGGTAATCCGGAATATGCTGAAAAATTTTGGTGGTGCAATACTGACGATTTCCCACGACAGAAAGTATATCCGGGAAGTGGCAGATACGGTGTATGAACTGACAGAGACAGGACTAAAGCCGCAGGAAGGAGAACTGTAGAAAAAAGGCTGTTTCAGAAGCAGATTGGTTTGTGTGGCAGAAGCAGGAGAGTGTGTGTTTATCAGAAAATAAGAATTAAAAAGGACTGGATGATACCAGGAGGTATATATGAAAAATAACATTTTTATAGAAGGTCTGCAGGGCAGTGGAAAATCCACCCTGCTCCGCAGGCTTTCCCAGAGATATCCGGAATATAAAGCATATTATGAGGGGGATATTTCCCCGGTAGAGCTGGCGTGGTGCAGTTACATGACAAAGGAACAGTTCGAAGAAGCTTTGCGGAAATTTTCCCATGTGGAACAGGAAATCCGGCAGTACACAAAGCAGGAAGGGGAGTATTACATTACGGCTTATACCAGAGTGCTTGCGGAACAGAGAGAATTTTATGAGTGGATGGAGCAGTATGAAATTTATAATGCAAGAGTGGATTTTCAGCGGTTTCATGATATTATTATGGAGAGGTACCGCACGCTGAAGCCGGGAAAGAACTTGTTTGAATGTTCGTTCTTTCAGAACAGCATGGAGGATATGCTGCTGTATTACCAGATGGATGAACAGGAAATCGTGGATTTTTACAGGGAGGCGTATGAAATTTTGCAGCCGAAGGGATTTCAGATGTTGTATCTAACGTCCGATACTATCAGAGAGAATATTCTTCAGATTAAGAGGGAGCGCACCGATGAGAAAGGCGAGGAACTGTGGTATCCGCTGATGTTAAGGTATCTGCAGGAATCCCCCTACGGCAGAGCACATGGTTATAAAGACCTGGAGGATATGATTTCCCATTTTGAGCGCAGATGTGCCATTGAGGAGAGGATAATAGAGGAGGTTCTGGGGGAGGACTGCATAGTGTTGAAGGCGAAGGGGTATAAGTTGGAGGAGATTGGTATGCTGAAAGAAACATTTGGAATATAATAAATTTTATGATAAAGAACATAAAATACTTGAACGTTTGTTTTGTTTATGTTATAATTCAAATATAAAAGAAGCAACCGCCCACAAAGTGGTTAGCCTCGTATGTTGGTTA
>JAGBBW010000003.1 GCA_017938285.1 Lachnospiraceae bacterium | reverse complement strand
GTGGAGGTGACTCTAAGGCTAGTGCAACAGAAAAGAAACCGCCAATTTTACGCAATTTTGCGTAAAATTTGGTGAGGGTGGAATGGCGGGGTAAGAGCCCACCGCTCGGCTGGTAACAGGCGAGGCTGTGTAAACCCCATCCGAAGCAAGACCGAACAGGAAGCGATACGGCGGCCCGTCGTGCTTCCGGGTTGGTCGCGTTCTGTCCGGGGAACCGGGCAGAGGAGCTGTGCGGTAACGTACAGTCAAGAAAGATGATCGTCAAATACAGAACCCGGCTTATAGTGCTGCTCCATAAGAAAGAAAATAAGGCTGTCTGAACCTCAGAAGATATGGTTTCAGGCAGCCTCTGCTTATTCTGTTAAAGGTTTCCGGGACTCGTGATATCTCCGGATTTTCGCTGAAATTCTTACTTTCATCAGCAGGTTGGCATATTCAATGCCATTAATTCCTTCTATATAATTAATAGGAAAATTCTTATCCACGCCCTGCTCTTTTAACAGCATGGCCGCCCGGTTATATGCCGCTGCTGCTTCGTTTTCCGTGGCATACCGTCCGACAATGATATTTCCATTGACATGAATGCGGACAGTGTAAACCTCCCGTCCTTTTAAAGTCTGCTTTGTGACTCCGTGGTACCGGTTGATAATTTCAATATTCCGGTAGCGGTAATCCATATCATCTCCGTTGACAAAACGGAAATCCCGGCCCGGAACGGCATAGTTTTTTATGCCGTAGCGTGACAGAATATTGACCTGCATGCCGTAATCTGCCACAAAAAGATGATTGCCCCGTTTCATAATTTTATGGTTGGAATAATAGAATAAATCGTCAACATCAAACTTGTACCGGCAGGTCTGGCTATAGTAATAGGTAAAGAACCGTTTTTCCAGATAGATGGGGGTTTTGATGTACATGCCATGGTCACGGAAATTCAGGAGAACCACCCACTTTTCAAAGGGAAGAACCTGGAAATCTCCCTGGTAGTGATCCAGCAGAATCTGGGCAGGCTGGGTTGTGGTAAACAGGGAGGAAGCTTCAAGGTAGGCTCTGTGGGCAGTCTGTTCATCCGGGAAACTGCCGAGACTGATGTGCTTGCCGCCGTGGGTAATTGAAGCACGGTAAAGAGGTGTTCCGTCCTTTTTTTTATTTAAATAAACGCCTGGAAGCATAAAAAATACTCCTTTTCATGGATTTCTGTTCCATAATTTTGTATGGAACAGCGACTAAAAACGATAAAATGAATGGTACAGTTACTAGTCTACACTATAAGAACGAAAAAAGAAATGGGAAAATCATTGTGCAAAAGTCACAAAAAAAATCGAAAAAAATGGATATTCCGCACAGAAAGGGGATGGTTAGCGAAAAAATAGTTCAAAAATTTTAGGAGTATTAACGAAAATCCTGGGAAGTAATTGACAGAACCCCCTTTTTTGGTATATTCTCAAACAAGCTGATTATTAACCAGCCCTTGGGGCGCAATTTGGAGAATGAGGTATTATATGTTGAAGCAGAGAAGATGGTTCATACTTTTCGCAGTGTTTTGTTTCACACTTGCTGTAAAAGTTATGATACCGGGGGACGACACGACAACAGTATATGCAAAAGCAGAGAAGCATCAGCCAATTTGTGTGGCACCAGAAGAAGCAGATTCAGAAAATGCTGCAGAACTGGAAACGGATGGAAGAATTTCCAGTGAACTGCTGGCGGTCCGTGTATTGGAAAAGATTAAGCAGGATGACCTGCAGCTGATGACCAGTTCAACCGATCATATTGTAAGTTATCATGGAAAAAGATATGCAATTACCGATGATGAGTACCAGGTGCTGTTAAAGATTGTAGAAGCAGAAGCACCGGAAGAAGATATTCTTGGAAAGATGTTGGTAGCGAACGTAGTATTAAACCGTGTGGAGGTAAATTTCTTTGGGGATACCATCAGTGAGGTAGTATTTGCCAAAGGTCAGTTCCAGCCGGTATCCAATGGCAGTATTTTCAGGGTTACACCATCCGCAGAAACGATAGAAGCGGTAGAACGTGTACTTGCCGGGGAGGACGAATCCCAGGGAGCCTTGTATTTTATGGCAAGAGATAAGTCGTACCGGTCCAATGTACGCTGGTTTGACCATAACCTTGTTTTTCTGTTTGAGCATGGTGGACATGAATTCTTTACAGAAAAATAAATAATTTATCTTGCTAAAGTGAGAAAGTTGTGATAAGATGTGACAAAACGGGTGAAATGGTATGAAAAGACCTCTGTATGCGTTTTGTCACATTTTTGTTTCAGGAGGTCAGGCGGATAGAACCGCCGGGTACATTAGAGAACAGGGAGGACTATAATTATGGTACGTTACAAGAGTACAAGAAATTCCAACATTTCAGTAACTGCTTCTGAGGCAGTATTAAAGGGACTGGCAGAGGACGGCGGTTTATTTGTTCCGGATTCCATTCCGGCGCTGGATGTTCCGCTGGAAAAACTGGCAGGAAAATCTTATCAGGAAGTGGCTTATGAGGTAATGAAGCTGTTCCTGTCCGATTACACCGAGGAAGAATTAAAGCACTGTATCAACAGCGCTTATGATGATAAGTTTGATACAAAGAAGATTGCTCCGTTAAAGGAAGCAGACGGTGCGTATTATCTGGAACTGTTCCACGGTGCAACGATTGCGTTCAAGGATATGGCACTTTCCATTCTGCCGCACCTGCTGACCACTGCTGCAAAGAAGCACCAGATGAAGGAGGAAATCGTTATCCTCACTGCTACCTCCGGTGATACCGGTAAGGCAGCCCTGGCTGGTTTTGCAGATGTACCGGGAACAAGCATTATCGTGTTCTATCCAAAGGACGGCGTCAGCAAGATTCAGGAAAAGCAGATGGTAACCCAGGTAGGTGATAATACAAACGTTGTAGCAATCCATGGTAACTTCGATGACGCACAGACCGGCGTAAAGGAAATCTTTGGAAATAAGGAACTGGCTGCACGCATGAAGGAACAGGGATATCAGTTCTCCTCTGCAAATTCCATTAACATCGGCCGTCTTGTTCCACAGGTGGTTTACTACGTTTATACATACGCAACTCTTGTTGCGGAAGGAAAGCTTACCTGCGGTGAACCGATGAACGTAGTGGTACCAACCGGTAACTTCGGTAACATTTTAGCTGCTTACTATGCAAAGCAGATGGGCGTGCCGATTAAGAAGTTAATCTGTGCTTCCAATGAAAATAAAGTACTGTTTGATTTCTTCCAGACAGGCGTTTATGACAGAAAGCGTGAGTTCGTGCTGACCAGTTCTCCTTCCATGGATATTCTGGTGTCCAGCAACTTAGAGCGTCTCATTTATACCTGCGCTGGAGAAAATTCTGAAGTAAATGCAGAACTGATGAAGCAGCTCAAGGAAGAGGGCAGATACGAAATCACTGCGGAAATGAAAGAAAAGCTGGCTGACTTTGCCGGTGGCTACGCAACAGAAGCAGAAACCGCAGCAACCATCCGCAAGGTATATGAAAAGGCTGACTATGTCATTGACACACATACCGCTGTAGCGGCAACCGTGTTCTATAAGTACAAAGAAGAGACAAAGGATGACACAGTTACTGTCATTGCTTCCACCGCAAGCCCATACAAGTTTACAAGAAGCGTTATGGAAGCAGTGGAAAATAAGGCAACCGATGAAGAAGATTTTGCACTGGTGGACCGCCTGTGCGAAGTTTCCGGCGTGAAAGTGCCGAATGCCATTGAGGAAATCCGCAATGCAGAGGTTCGCCATACCATGGTTTGTGACAAGGATAAGATGCAGGAGACTGTAGTTGGGATTCTGGGATTGAAGTAAGAAAATATGGAAAAAGAGTAACTGTTCAGCATAGAACAGAGAACGACAGGAAGGACATTTTTCTTTTTGACATGTGGTAGAATTCGTCAGAAGAAAGTGTCCTTTTTTGTTATATGTTAAAAGTGGTGTAAAAAAAATACGGATATGCTTGAAGACTTTTGCGGATAATTGTATAATGAAAAAGGAAAGGATGTGGTTGAGGTGTTAAAGAAATTCAGTGTTGAAAATTTCAAAGGATTCAAAGAAAAAATAACGTTTGATATAGGTTCACCGAGTAATTATGGTTTTAACTCCGGGATAATAGAAAATGGCTGCGTGACAAAAGGAATTATATATGGGATTAACAGTTGCGGAAAGTCGAATCTTGGATTGGCTGTTATGGATATTATCACACATTTAACAGAAAAACAAAAGCTGCTGCAAAGCTATGATTTTTACCTGAATATGAGTGGAAGAAAATCATTTGCGGAGTTTGAATATGTATTTTCCTTTGACGAACATGAGGTGATCTATAGATATAAAAAAACAGATGTTTCTACTCTTCAGGACGAAAGTCTTTCTATAGATGACAGAGAAGTTATTTACTACGATTTTGTAAAGAAGGAAGGTTTTACTCTTTTGGAGGGTTCAGATACTTTGAATGCTGCCATTGTAAGTGAAAGTCCGATATCCAGAGTAAAATATGTAAATAGTAATTCCATTTTACTGGACAATACAGAAAATCAGGTGTTTCAGAAATTTATTGATTTTGTAAACCGTATGTTGCTGTTTTATTCGTTGGACAGCAGAGGGTATGAAGGTTTTACGAATGGAACACATGGGATTTCGGAAGAAATCGTAAACAGTGGAATGGTGGAAGATTTCCAGGAGTTTCTGAAAGAGAATGACATTATATATGATTTGTATGGGTGTGAAGCAGATGGCAGAAAGGTTATTTACTGCCGTTTTGAAAATAAGGACACCAGCTTGTTTAATGTTGCATCGACAGGAACAAAATCGCTTGCGCTTTTCTATTACTGGTATATTAAAATGAAAAAAGCTTCTTTTGTTTTTATCGACGAGTTCGATGCGTTTTATCATTTTGAGTTATCGGAAAGTGTCCAGAAGCGTTTAAAAGAAATACAAGGAGTACAGATTTTCACGACTACCCATAACACAGATCTTATGAGTAACGATTTGCTCCGACCAGATTGTTACTTTATTCTGGAAGACAACAAAATTAAGGCGATTTCTGAATTGACAGAGAAAGAGCTTCGCCAGGCACATAATCTTCAGAAAATGTATAAGGCAGGTGCATTTCATGGCTGATAGAGACTATAAAGCGTTCATAGTCGAGGGAGAAGCCAGAGAACCATTAATTATTGACAATATTTCCAAAGTCTTTTTTAGTCATGGAAATTTTAAGATAATCACGCTTCCGGCGGGACAAAACATTTATATGCTTTGGAAAAAATTGAAGGAAGATGATTTCGACACAGATATTATCGAGGTACTGAGAGAGGAACATAAGGAACTGGAAGAACAGCTGACCGGACTCAGCAGAGAGGATTTTTCAGAAGTGTATCTCTTTTTTGACTTTGATGGGCACCAAAATAATTTAGGTGTGGACGATGATGGTGATGTGCTGGAACAGATGTTAATAAATTTCGATAATGAAACGGAACATGGGAAATTGTATCTTAGTTATCCTATGGAGGAAGCTCTTCGTGATTTTGAAATGGGAGTGTGTGGAAATAAGGAAAATTGTTTTGTAATGACTGGGGAAATAGAAAAGTATAAGTATTTGTCGGCGGAACATTCAAAGTATCCTCAATTTAAGGAATATGATTTTGAAATATGGAAGAACGTGATGGATGTATTTGCAATGAGGTTATCGTGTCGTATGAAACAGGAGAAGACGCTTACTTATGAACAGTATATAGAAGCAATGAGTCCTTATGAAGTGCTCCGGTTAGAAAAACAGGATATTCAAAATAACAGGGTGTTTGTGTTAAGTGCTTTCCCGGAATTCTTGCTGGATTATTTCGGAAGGAAGTTATGGAAGAAATGTGTGAAAAGCACAAAGAAATTATTTTGTAACAATTTCAACATAGAAATGTCATAAACAGGATTTATAATTTACTTTAAGCAGGTGTCCAAGGGTGGAGCCAGTACATTAGAGCTTCTTTTGACATAAATGTGTCAGAAGATATACAGAAGGGACATTTCTTTTTCGACAGGCAGAGGAGCCGGTTCGGAAAGGAAATGTCCCTTTTGTGACAAAAAAGTTACGTTTGAGTTATCATTTTTTTAAAAAAATATGAAAAAAAACCAATTATGACAAAACCATGCCATATCTTTGACACAAACTAGGTGCATTATAGGAACAGGTCAAGCGGGTTGCACATTCCGCAGAGGGGGTTCCTCCTAAGTCGGGTGTCACATCCTAAACAGATATACGGTTTAGGTGGAAGCTGCGAACGGAACTGGCAGTCCTGTTTTGAACACAATCAAATCCAGACAGATGAATGATAGCTGTGGGGAGGGGTTTTAGCAAAAACGAAAGTTCTGCTGAAAAATACTTGACCTTTGGAAACAATGTTGCTATAATCATCTTGTTATTGGAACGACTACGTGATAGTTTTGCGCATTTTGACGAAATTTGACGGCACAGCAGCACGGCAGAGGACGAAGAGGTGAACAGGACGAGACGAGTCAAAAAAACCATATATTATTTAAGGAGGAAGATATGATGAAGAGTTTCTTTAAGAAGCTTTCCCTCGTTATGGCTGCAGCAATGGTTGTTTCCACAGCTGCTCCTGCTGCTCAGACTGCATATGCAGCATCCGATCTTAAGATCGCAAAGCAGAATGTCAAGGAAGCAATTGCATCCATTAACGTTGGTGTTGGTGAGTCCGTAGGTCTCTGGTATCTCGGTGCACCAAAGAATTACAAGGAATTAAATCCTACATGGTCCTCTGATCTGGAAGCAGT
>JAGBBW010000039.1 GCA_017938285.1 Lachnospiraceae bacterium | reverse complement strand
GGAGATACATCTGCTGGAGCAGGAAGGAAAGGAAGAACTGTACCGGGCGCTGGAAGGATTAAAGGAAGAGTATCAGAGAATTTTAATTTTGACAGAACTGGAAGGCATGAAGCTGAAGGAAGCCGCCAGAGTTATGGGAAAAACAGAACCCCAGGTCAAGGTGCTGGCACATCGTGCCAGAAAAGCCCTGCTGTTGAAACTGCAGGGATAACCGGATACAGGAAATATGGTTGAAAATGGCAGAAAAAAGAGAGAGAGACTATGAAATCCAACGAAGAATTTATTGCAGGCATATATGAGAAAGCCGCTGTATATACAGAAGAAAATAGGACAGGGAGTGAGAAAGCGGCCGGTCGGAGCAGGACACTGGCAAAGGTGACAAGAATTGCTGCCATGGCTGCTGTATGTATCGGACTTGCTGGTGTTTCTGCACTGGTACCTGGAAGAAATGGAAGCCAGAAGGATACTCCAGAGCAGGGAACAGAAGAGTATGGTATTGCCCTGACCTCCGAAGTGGGAGAAGAGGCAGGCGGTGCGGCTATGCAGTTCCGAATGACTCCGGTGGCAGAAACGGTGACGTTTACTGGTGTTGTGGAGTCTGTAGATGAGAAAGAAAACCGTATCTGGCTTCGGCTGGAGTTTGAAGAAACTGCACCTGCCGACTGTGTGGCTGGCAGTATGGTCTGTATCCGCTGGGACATGCTGGAGGAAATCAGCCCGGAACTGACGAAAGGCACACGCCTTCGGGCGACAGGAACGCTGTCCATGTATGAGAATGAGACTTCAGAATATAACGGCTGTGCAGAGCTTGTGCTGACCGATACAGCAAATCTTTGGCAGTGGATAGAAGAACGGAACGATTTTGGAAACTATGAAAAACGATAACGATTCAGTGCAAGAGAACAGGTGAAAGTATGGTATTCAGCAGTATTATGTTTTTATTCCGGTATCTGCCGGTAGTTTTACTTTTGTATTTTATTGCACCAAAGAAATTAAGAAATACAATTCTGTTTATTGCCAGTCTGATTTTTTATGCCTGGGGAGAACCGGTCTATGTGGTAATTATGTTGTTTTCCACGCTGGTGGACTTTACTCACGGTCTGGCAGTATATAAATTTAAACAAAAGGGTGAAATGGGTAAAGCAAAGCTGATGGTGGTGTCCTCCATGATTACTAATCTGGCCCTGCTTGGCTTTTTTAAGTATGCCGATTTTATTATTGGCAATTTAAATCTGATTCCGGGCGTGGAGATTCCACTTCTTAATCTTGCCCTGCCAATCGGCATTTCCTTTTATACCTTCCAGACTATGTCCTATACGGTGGATATTTACCGGGGAGATGCCCTTCCACAGAAGAACATCATTTCTTTTGGTGCCTATGTAGCGCTGTTTCCACAGTTGATTGCCGGACCTATTGTACAGTATAATACGGTAGCAGAGCAGTTAGAAGGCAGAAAAGAAACACTGGATGATTTTGCAACGGGTGTCATGCGGTTTATGACCGGTCTTGGCAAAAAGGTATTACTGGCAAATAATATCGGACTTTTGTGGGATATGATTAGTGCCAGGGGAATAGGCGAAGTGCCTGTCCTTATGGCGTGGCTTGGTATTACCGCCTATGCGTTCCAGATTTACTTTGACTTTTCCGGTTATTCGGATATGGCTATTGGGCTTGGCAGGATGATGGGCTTCCATTTTCTTGAAAACTTTGATTATCCGTATATTTCCAGAAGTATTACCGAATTCTGGAGAAGATGGCATATGTCCCTGGGCAGCTGGTTCCGTTCCTATGTGTATATTCCGTTGGGCGGCAACCGGAAGGGATTTAAAATGCAGATTCGTAACATTGCCATTGTCTGGCTGCTGACTGGTATCTGGCACGGTGCCAGCTGGAATTTCCTGCTTTGGGGTGCCTATTTTGGTATATTCCTGATTCTGGAAAAGCTGTTATGGCTGGATTTTTTAAAGAAGCACAGGATTTTTTCCCATGTGTATACGTTGTTCCTTGTCTGGATTGGATGGGCAATTTTTGCTTTTGATGATATGGGCAGGGTAGTGCAGTATTTAAAGGCAATGTTCGGTCTTTCCGGGGCAGGATTTGTAAACGGAGAGACTCTGTATCTGCTGCTTAGTTATGCCGTAATGCTGATTGTATTGATTCTGGCGGCTACGCCATATCCAGGACAGTGGGTAAGGAAGCTGTTTAACCGGATGGAAAACAATTCTTTGGGCAGGACAGGCTCCACGGTATTGCAGCTGGCTTTTGTGGCGGTAGTTTTCATTATTTCTACTGCTTATTTAGTAGACGCAACCTATAACCCGTTCTTATATTTCCGGTTCTAAAACAAACAAGGAGAATGAAAGTATGGAAGAAAGAAAATATTCCAAATCCGTGATTGTCCTGTTTCTGCTGCTGGTATTTGGTTTTACCGCGGTGACCTTTGTATGGCCGGAACGGAGTTTTTCGGAAAATGAAAACCGTGTGCTGGCGTCAGCGCCGGAATTCACCTGGAAAAAACTGTTTGAAGGAAAGTTCATGTCAGAGTATGAAACGTATATTACGGACCAGTTTTTCCTCCGGGATGAGTGGATTCAGTTAAAGACCATGACGGAACTGGCATTAAATAAACAGGATATTAATGGAGTCTATATTGGGAAAGATGGTTATCTCATCGAACGCCATGAGGATTCCGAAATTGATATGGAAATGCTGCAAAAGAGCATGGACTATCTGGTGCAGTTTATAGAACGCTACACAAAGCGGCTGGGAGCAGACCACGTAAAGGTGATGTTAGTGCCGACAGCTTCCGAGGTGTTGCTGGAAAAGCTTCCGCCTTTTGCGGAGGGCTTCGACCAGAATGGCATGATAGATTCGATTTACGGGCGTCTGCCGGAAGGGACTGCTATTGATGTCCGTGATGTTTTAAAAGAGCATGCAGAGGAGTATATTTATTATAAGACAGACCATCACTGGACTACACTTGGTGCATTCTATGCCTATCAGGCATATGCCGAGGCTATGGGATTTGAAGTTCCTGCTCTGGAAGATGTGACGTTTGAAGAAGTCTCCGATGAATTCTTGGGTACGGTATTTTCCAAACTGAACTTAGAACTTAGTAAGGACAGTATGCATACCATTACCTTGCCGAATACACCTACAGACATTAAAATGACAGTGGATATGGCAGAAACCTTTGATTCGTTATATAATGACGAGTATTTAAGTCAGAAGGATAAGTACTCCTACTATCTGGACGGCAACCATGCCCTGGCGGAAATCAGCTCCAACAGCGATGGCAAGGGAACCCTGCTGATTATCAAGGATTCCTATTCCCACTGCTTTGCACCGATGACATTAGGTGAGTATGAGAAGGTGTATCTGGTGGATTTCCGGTACTTTAATATGCCGCTGTCCCAGTTTATTGCGCAGTACAGAGTGACCGATATTCTGGTGCTGTATAATGCGGTGACCTTTGCAACGGATACCCATACCGGAGCGTTTTTACGATAAAAAGAGCAAGAGTCAGATGTGACACAGACAGGAAAACTGTTTTGTGTGCGTCTGGCTCTTTTTTGCATCGTAGTTAGAAAAAATTGTAAGAGAACATATGGGAATTAATTTTGTTAAATATGTTGACAGACGACATATGTCGTGATATGATATATGTCGTAAGGCGATATAACGACAGACGAGATATATAATTACCAAAAAAGGAGGTAACCATGAAAAAGAGCGAACCAATGTCCGAAAGCTATTATTATATTCTGCTCTGCCTGTCCAAGGGAGCAAATCATGGCTATGGTATAATGCAGATGACGGAAAAGCTTTCCCAGGGGGAGGTAACCATTGGCTCTGGTACGATGTACGGCGCAACCAGCAACATGATGAAGAAGGGCTGGATAAAAGAAATTATGTCCGATGGTCATGGGATGGAGCGGAAGCGTCTGTATAGTCTGACGGAGACGGGAGAAGAGGCACTCAGGGAAGAAATCAGGAGACTGAAGCGTATGCTGGCGGGAGCAGAGGAGGTGTAGAGATGGGAGAATATAAAAGAAAGTTTGGTGCGTATGCAGCATGGAATTATGAACGGGAAATTGAGGATTTAAACCGGATGTCGGAACAGGGCTGGCAGTTGATAAAAGGAGGCTGCTTCACCAACAAGTTTAAAAGAAATACAGAGGTACAGTACCGTTACCAGCTGGATTTTCAGCCGGATATTGAAGTAAAGGGCCGCTACATAGAAACCTTCCGGGAGCAGGGATGGGAATATATTAACAGTGTGAATGGCTGGCATTATTTTCGTAAGCTGTATGACCCGGAGCAGCCGCAGGAGCAGTACGAAATTTTTACAGACAGGGAATCCAGAAAAGAAATGAACAGCCGCTGGGCAGGGATAGGCATAGTATTGTCTGTGATTTGGGGCTATGGTTTTGTCAGACAGTTGTTCCATCTGATATGTTTTCCGAGCAGAATTGTTTTGCTGCGGCTGGTATATTTGGGAGTCATTTTAGCGGTATTTCTTCGTGGGGTTCTGGTAATGAAGCGGCCGGAAAGCAGTAAAAAGGGAAAAGCAGACCGATGGCTGATATTAGGACTGATTCTCTGGTTAATTCTTGGTTTTCATGTGATTACGAACCAGGTAGACAACCGACCTGCGTTCAGCATGAGGAATGTGTCAGAATTTAATGGAGCCCTGCCGAAGGACCTGGAGAATTCCACGGAATGGCTTGCGTTTGAGGTACAGTACGAAGATAATTATTATCTGGATTTGGAGGGAACCACCTCGGCTCCGCTTTGCATTTCGCTGGTGGATGAAAATAAAAACGTTATTTACAGTATTACTACAACAGAGTGTGACGAGGAAAATATTAGATTATGGCTGAAGAAAGGAAAGTATTCGATTTATTTTTCTGATTTTGCCGGAGGTTCCATAGAAATGAAAGCTACGCTGCGATAGGACGGACAAAAGAGAATAAATATTACGGAAAGCGGTAATATAGTTTTAAAAGAATAAAAAGTGATAAGAAGGAGAATTTGTGATGGCAAAGGAAAGATTTGAAAAAGTATATTCCCAGGGAGCAGTGAATGTAATGGAAATCTGGGTAGACACAGAAACGGGAGTAAATTATGTGTTTCATGCCAGTGGTTATGCAGGAGGTATGACACCGCTGTTAGACAGAGAAGGTAAGCCGGTGGTTTCACCAGTGCTGAATAAGTAGGAATCATAACAGGTATTTTGGAAGGAGACTGGCTGTAGTGGCTGGTCTCTTTTATTGTATAGGGTGGCGCAAAAAAAGATTTTGCGACAGTCTCAGGTAATAAAAGCAAGCAGATTTTTAGACATTATGTAGAAATTTCGTGCTTTTTTTCAATAAAGATAGTATACTGAAAGAGAATATAAGCGAGAAGGGCAGGAGGTTACGATGATACATAATCCTTGGGAGGAGATTGATTTGATGACATACGAGTCCCACATGAGTTTAAAAAGTGTGGCCCAGCTGCAGCTTCTGAACCAGATGATGAAAGAACAGTTTGAGTCTTATGGCGTGTCCACTATTATGGTTCTCGGAATTGCCGGAGGGAACGGACTGGAGCATATTAACGTGGATTGTGTAAAAAAGGTTTACGGTGTGGATGTGAATCCGGATTATCTGCTGGAATGTGGAAAACGCTATAAATCTTTAGGGAATGTTCTTGAAACAATTTGTACAGATTTATTACAGGAGGCTCTGCAATTACCTCATGCTGACCTGCTGGTGGCAGATTTATTGGTGGAATATATCGGTTATGCGTGTTTTCAAAAGGTGGTAAACCTGGTAGGACCTCAATATGTTTCCTGTATTATACAAGTCAATACAGACGAGTCCTTTGTGTCAGACTCACCATATCTGTATTCGTTTGAATGTCTGGAGAAAGTACATTGCCAGATGGAGGAGGCTCCTTTGACGAACGCCATGCAGGAGATAGGGTATAAAAGTCTGCAAAGGCAGGAAAGAGCACTGCCGAATGGAAAGAGATTATTGAGAATGGATTTTTGTTGCAAAGACTGAGGTGCCGGAATATCGTCTCCATGCCCCTTTGAGAAGGGATATAGAGACGATAAGACACGGAATGGGTAGTCATTTTATTTGTTTTGCAGTTGCTGTTCAACCATAGAAACCAGTGGCTTATTATCCTGAAGTGTGCCATAAAACTGACAGTATTTTCTTGCATTTTCGCTATCACCCACACTGGCATAAGATAAAGCAAGGAGACTGATGGTCTCACTGATTTTATTGTTTATCTGAAAGGATTTTAGTCCATAATTTATGGCTTCTTCAAATTCACAGTTGTGGTAATACAGATATGCCATGTTGCAATAAGCAAGGGCATTTCCCGGGTTATATAGAATAGCCTGATTCAGAGCGTGCTTTGCTTTGTCGGTTCGTTTTGCATTCATATAAAGTAATCCGAGATTCGACCAGGCATCCGAATGTGCCATGTCGGTTTGTAATAAGCTTTCGTAGCATTCGATTGCTTTGTCAGGATCCTGTTTTTCATCGTAGCATAATGCCATAAAGAAGAGTACCGCAGAGGTGTCCTGATAACCGGAACAGCGTGGCTGGAGCTGCTCCAGGATTTTGAGAGCCTGTTCTGGCTGGTTGTTACAATAGAATGAAATACTTTTCATGAGCTGCTTATAGCTGGTTTTATCATTGGCAAAAGCGTTCTTAATAATATTTTGATAGGCACTTTCATAAGTGGCCTGGCCGGAGGATTTTGATTTGGAACAGTAATTGATAACTCCAAACAGATAAGTGGCTAATAATACACCGGCTTTTGTTAAAGTTCTTGAAGTCATTATGTACTGACCTGTAAAGTGCAGATATAATATGACAGAGCAGAAAATGATAACAGCAATGTTAAGTAAAAATATAATTTTGTTTTTCATGAATATTCCCCTTGTTCTAAGCGATAATTTCCAAAGAAATTCTATCAAAGGAGGAGGGAAAAGTCAAATGTAGAAAATATTCTTGGTTTTGCTGTTTCGACAGAATACAGACGGCAGGGAATTGGCAGGGCGTTAATGCTACAGGCAGAGAGCTGGGCAAAGAAGCAGGGAATCAGGAAAATACGTTTAAATTCCGGCGGAGCGAGAAAAGAAGCCCATGAGTTTTACCGGGCGCAGGGATTTGACAGTGAGAAAGCGCAGATATGCTTTATGAAGGATTTCTATTGACTAATTTTCGAAATATGGTAATATAATAATAGAGGTGAGTCCTACCGTTAAGTGGAAGTTGTAAAAGCGTTGGAATCGCTTGTGGGTGATTTCACAATGTGGCTATGCTTCAAAAGCATAGCCACATTTATTATACAAGGAGTGTTATGAAGCAGGAAAGACTAAATCTATATCGGATAGATATGAAATATATAAGAAACTTACATAATATAGATAACAGGGTATCATCGGTATCACCTCAAATAGGTAAGCAGCATCGCATTTATGTTGGAATCGTTGTGATATGCAATGAAAGAAAATATCTAATTCCATTATCTCATCCCGTTGAAAAACATAAAAAAATGAGTCCCAGAGCAGATTTTGATAAAATATTTGATAAGCACGGAAAATTGTTAGGTGTACTAAATTATAATCTTATGATTCCAGTGGAAGAACAGCAGTTGATTAAAGTGAATTTAAAGGAAGAAAAAATGGATTCTGCTGGAGATAAGCATTATAAACAGTTATGTATTGACGAACTGAATTGGTGTCGTAAAAATGCAAGTGTTATAATCAATAAAGCAAATTGTTTGTATAAGCTTTGTATGAATGAATCTAACTACAAAGGAAAAGACAGGTGTTTGGATTTTCAAAGATTAGAGAAGGAATGTGAGAAGTATAACTTAAAGAAAAGGGAGACAACATGACAAAAGCCGTAATTTTCGATATGTATGAAACCTTAATTACCCACTATCAGAGTCCGTTGTATTTTGGTGCCCAGATGGCGGCGGATATCGGCATTCCAGAGCAACGGTTCCGTGAACTCTGGCGGCCTACGGAGGACGACCGGAGCACCGGGAAAATGACACTGGAAGAAGTAGTGGAAATGATTCTGAGAAAAACGGACCGTTATTCCGAAGAACTGTTTCACAAGCTGATAGAAAAGAGAATTGCCGCAAAGCTGGAATGTTTTAACCACGTACACCCGGAAATTTTTCCTCTTCTGGAGAAGTTAAAAGAAAAGGGGCTGCGTATCGGGCTTATCAGCAACTGTTTTTCGGAAGAAGCCAAGGTTATCCGGGAATGCGCCTTGTTTCCATACTTTGAAGCAGCGTATCTTTCCTACGAACAGGGAGTCCAGAAGCCGGATGCGGAGATTTTTTTCAGGTGTATGAAGGAGCTGGACGTAAGACCGGAGGAATGTCTGTATGTAGGGGACGGCGGAAGTAGGGAGCTGGAAGCCGCCAGTGGATTAGGAATGAAAGCAGTGCAGGCAGCCTGGTATTTACAGGAGGGAACGACACAGCAGTCGGGACGGAAACCGGAATTTTGTCAGCTGGAATCACCGCTTGAAGTACTGGCGTATTTGGAAAAGGATGGTTGATTTAACAGCACAGACACATTAATATGTAATTAAGAGGGTATCAGACCGTTATGTTGGTAAAGGATAGAGTGAATCGGACTGACGAGGTGAGGAAAAATGTCAGGAGCACAGTTGTTTTATTATGTGATGACAACAGAGGAGCAGCAAAAGTGGTCTGCTCTTTGTGGAAATATCAGGGAAAAGTATGCCTGCTTTAAATTGTCACCAATGCTGCAGGAACAGTTAGAGAAAAGGCTGGAAGCCAGAGGGGTCGGCAGTGCAAAGGGATATTCGGAAGAGTATGGGTACTTTCATGTGGACGACGGGGACCGTGGCAGATATCCGGTCATTTTCCGGACGGTTTCTTATGAAGAAGCGGAACATCAGATGTTGAAAGAACTGGCCCATGACCTGAGTTATCAGCATGTTCTGAAAGAGAAAAAGCAGATAGAGCGGGAACACCGGGGGGAATGGCGTTTTTATACAGTGGAGGATAGCAGGGAAGCAGGCCGGATACTGTCCCATACAGAGGAAAATACAGAGTGGAAATTTGATGCGAAGTATGATTATAGAAAATACTGGTTTGAAGGAGCCTTATGTTATTTGAAGCATACAGTGTCGCAGAAAGTGTTTCTGGAGGAAGTGCAGAGGTATGAGGAACTGCTGAATCACTGGTTTGAGCAGCCATTCTGGAAGTTTGATTTGGGTTGTATGGAGTTTGTGACGGCGTAAAGAGAAGGCAGGAAAGGAGTATGAAATTTATGATGAAAAATACAAGTAAGTACATTTCTTTGATTTTGCGACACAAGCCGGAAACCATTGGAATTACACTGGATGAACATGGCTGGGCGAAAGTATCGGAACTGATTGAGGGGATTCGTTGTACCCAGCCCTTTGATATGGAATTGCTGGAGGAAATCGTGCGAACGGATGAAAAAATGCGCTATTCCTTTAATGAGGACAAGACACTGATTCGTGCCAATCAGGGGCATTCTGTTCCGGTGGATGTAGAACTGGAACAGAAAATGCCTCCGGAATTTCTCTGGCACGGAACAGGGGAAAAGTATACAGCATCGATTGAACAGCAGGGGCTGATTTCAAAAAGCCGGTTATATGTACATTTGAGCAGAGAATATGATACGGCGGTGCAGGTGGGTTCACGCCATGGTTCACCGGTGGTCTATAAAGTGCTGACAGGGAAAATGGCACAGGAGGGCTATGTGTTTTATTTGGCGGAGAACGGAGTCTGGCTGACGAAGGAAGTGCCGGTGAAGTATTTGAAAAGAATATAAATCAGGAAAAAAAGAAAGGAACGAATTGTAAGTGGATAAACTAAATGCAGAAACAAAGAAAATCATGCAGGAACGCTTTGGAAAGGATAATGTGATTGCGCTGGCAACGGTGGACGATGGTATGCCGGGCGTTCGTTATGTCAATGCTTATTATGAGGACGGAGTGTTTTACGTAATTACCTATGCGCTTTCCAACAAGATGAAGCAGATGGAGAAGAATCCCAGGGTGGCAATTGCTGGTGACTGGTTTACAGCTCATGGAACAGGGGAAAATCTTGGTTATGTTGGCAAGGAAGAGAACCGGGAAATGACAAAAAAACTGAAACAGGTATTTGCTTCCTGGATTGACAATGGTCATACGAACTTTGAGGATGAAAACACCTGTATTCTTTGTATCCAGCTGACCGATGGCGTGCTGTTTTCCCATGGAACACGGTATGAGATAGATTTTACGGCAGGGGATGAAAAAGAATCCACCAATGTCAGTGAATGAAGGCAGTATGTTTTATCTTGCAGAAAGCAGTTTTCAAACACGCGCCAGCAGAAAGGAGTCTTAGTCATGAGAGAGGCACTTGTAAAAATTCATATTGGGCGCCGTACCATTAAAACGGTCATTGCTGTAGTTATTGCCATGCTGGTAGTGGATGCGTTCGGTGCCACTACCTCAAAGCTTCTGTTTGCCATGATGGGCGCCATGGAAGCGGTACGTCCTACTTTTAAAGAGTCGCTGGAAGCCAGTCTGACCCAGATAGTGGGGGTTATGGTGGGTGCACTGGCGGGGGTTCTGCTTCGTCTGCTTCCATTTCCCGCAGTGCTTTCGGCAGGAATTGGAATTCTGATAGTGATTGTGTTTTATAATTCATTGCGGATTCCGTTTTCTCCGTCTTTACCGTGTTTTATTGTCGTTATGGTCTGTACGACGCCGGACATCAGTCCGATGAGTTATGCTCTTGGCAGAATCTGGGACAGCGCTATCGGTCTTGGAGTTGGCATGATAATCAATACGTTAGTCTTTCCTTATGATAACAGCAAGAAAATCCGGGCAGCGATGCAGAGTCTGGACCAGGAACTGATATTGTTTCTGGAGGATATTTTTGACGGGGATGATAAACTGCCGAATGCGGAAGCAATGGAGGATAAGCTGGATGACATTGCGTATCAGCTGAATATTTTTGCCAACCAGCGGCTTTTGTTTCAGCAGCATCACCAGATGGAAAAGCTAAAGCTGTTCCGCCAGTGTAAGGGAAGTGCAAGACAGCTGGTATCCCATATGGAAGTGTTGTGCAGCATGGACAAGCCGGGGCAGCTGGATGATGTAAATCTGGAGCTTTTACGAAAGAGTGGTGCAGCAATTGTGGAACAGCCGGAGCTTGTGGAGTGGTGCGATAAGGATACGGTGACAAATTACCATGTGAGCCGGATTCTGGCACTAAGGGAAGAATTACTGGATGTTTTAACAATGGCAGAAATATCAAGGAACATGGAAAAATATCCAAAAGAGAAAACAGAAGGTAACAGTTCAGCCCAGCCATAAACATCGGCTGTTTATGGCGGCAATCACAAAATTCTACCACGAAAAAACTCGTATTTTTACTGGAATTCTGCTATTTAAAAATGAACGTTAGTCTTGTATAATATAATTGATATATTTGTGTTGCGAAAAAGTAGTACGATGGATGATTTCGCAGCACTACCATTATAAAGCCAGGAGGAGAATACTATGCCATTTATTGATGCGAAAATTAGCCTTCCTGTATCACAGGAAAACAGAGATGTGATCAAAACGGAATTAGGAAAAGCAATAGCTGACCTGAATAAGCCGGAAAGTTATCTTATGATTGGAATAGAGGACAAATATGACCTTTATATGGGCGGAAAGAAAATGGAGCAGGGTGCTTATGTGTCTGTCAGTCTCTTTGGAAATGCGTCTTCCACAGCATATAATAAAATGACCGGAAAGATCTGCCGCATTTTTGAAATCGTGCTTGGAATTCCGGCAAGCTGTGTTTATGTTACCTATCATGGTGTCAGTGACTGGGGCTGGAATGGTCAGAATTTTTAAGAGTAAAGGGAGAAAGGCAGGGTTTTAAAATGTTATATCTTGGTATCGATTTAGGAACCTCGTCCATTAAGCTGGTAGTTATGGATGAGAATGGAGAAATTAAGGCAAGTGCAGGAGGGGAGTATGGTCTGAGCTTCCCTAAGCCGGGCTGGTCCGAACAGAATCCGTCCGACTGGGTGACACAGATGGAGGCTTCCATTCAGAAGCTGGGAGAACAGATTAATTTAAAGGACATTGCCGGAATCAGCTTCGGTGGTCAGATGCATGGTCTTGTTATTCTGGATGAAAACGACAACGTAATCCGTCCGGCAATTCTCTGGAACGACGGACGTACCCAGGAAGAGTGTGATTATTTAAACAAGACCATTGGAAGAGAAAAGATTTCTGCGTATACAGCAAATATGGCATTAACCGGCTTTACAGCACCAAAAATTCTCTGGGTAAAGAAGAACGAGCCGGAAAACTTTGCAAAGATTGCAAAAATTATGCTGCCGAAGGATTACCTGGCGTACCTGTTATCCGGTGTACACTGTACGGATGTGTCCGACGCTTCCGGTATGCTGTTAATGGATGTGGAGCATAAGTGCTGGTCTAAGGAAATGATGGAACTCTGCGAGGTAAAGGAAGAACAGCTGGCTAAGATTTTTGAAAGTTATGAAGTGGTGGGAATCATTAAGAAAGATGTGGCGGAGCGTCTGGGATTATCCGAAAATGTAAAGATTATCGCCGGTGCCGGTGATAATGCTGCCGGTGCGGTAGGAACCGGAACGACAAAGGACGGTATGTGTATTGTGTCTCTGGGAACTTCCGGTACGGTTTTTGTTTCCTGTGACAAGTTTGCGGTGGATGACGCAAATGCGTTACATATGTTTGCCCATGCCAACGGCAAATATCACCTGATGGGCTGCATGTTGTCCGCAGCTTCTTCCAATAAGTGGTGGATGGATGAAATTATCGGCACAAAGGAATATGCAGAGGAGCAGAAGAAGATTGCTGCTCTTGGTGGGAATCATGTATATTACCTGCCATATTTGATGGGTGAGCGTACGCCGCATAATAATCCAAATGCCAGAGGTACGTTTACCGGCATGACTATGGATACTACCCGTGCGGACATGACCCAGGCGGTATTAGAGGGTGTAACGTTTGCCCTTCGTGATTCCATCGAAATTGCCAGAAGTCTTGGGGTGAAGATTGACCGTGTCCGTGCTACCGGCGGTGGTGCCAAGAGTCCGCTGTGGAGAAAGATGTTAGCGAACATCATGAATGTCAGTGTGGAAGTGATTAACAGTGAAGAGGGACCTGGCTACGGCGGTGCGATTCTGGCAGCAGTGGGCTGTGGTGCTTTTGCAAGTGTGGAAGAGGCCGGAGATAAGTTAATCCGTGTGGTTGATGTAACCGAGCCGGATGCAGAGCTGGTGGCGAAGTACGAGAAGAAATATCAGGTATTTAGGAAGCTGTATCCAGCATTACAGCCGGTATTTGATGAGGTAGCAAATATATAATGAAAAAAGTTACAGTTTGCGAGGTACGAGTGAACTGTAACGTACGAATGAACAGTGACATATGAGAAAAAGTTCTGCGATGAAGGGCAGAACTTTTTCTTGCTTTTCAGAAACAGAAGGAGTATACTGTCTTTGCTATCTATTGACTTGTTTTTTTAGCGAAAAGGAGTGGTTTGTTATGAGAAAATTAAAGAGAGTGAGAGCAACTGAATAACAGGTGGTGTATGCCACAGAAGTCCCTTTCGCATTTCATATGTTTTGGGAAACGATGTTTCTCAAAAGTCTGGAGCACGCCAAAGGTGTGCTTTTTTTGCGCCCAAAATCAGGAAGTGTAGTTCTGGCAGCCTGGGTTTGGGTGGTTAGAATAGTGCAGTTGTAAATTTTGTGTTACATATGAAGGAAAAACAAGAATAGGAGTAAAGTAATGAATTTTTTTGAACAGCAATTGACAGAAAAAGAACGCAGAGAAGGCCTTGCCCTGTTCCGGGTATGGGCAATACATAAGGAACATTACAGGCTGATGCCACTGGAAGACGGTGTGGAGCCTCTGGGTGCAGTACTAAAAGGTGCCGCTTTTTATAAAAATGCCGGTTTTCAGGAGTATCCTGCCGTTGGTGATATTGTGGCGGCCTGGGAAAATCCGGCAGGGGAAAGCGTTATCCACCGGGTACTGGAACGAAAGTCGCAGTTTGTCCGTTTAACAGCAGGCAGTATCGGTGCCCATTCGGATAATACTGCCAGACAGCTGGTGGCAGCTAATTTTGATACGGTCTTTCTGATGGAATCCCTTAATCAGGATTTTAATGTAAGAAAGATGGAACGTTATCTGGTAACGGCCAGGGAAAGTGGTGGAATGCCGGTGGTTGTGCTGACAAAGGCGGATTTGTGCGGGAATGCAGAAGAAAAAGTCAGAGAGATGGAAAAAGTAGCAGCAGGAGTACCGGTTCTTGCAGTATCTGCAAAGGATGGTACCGGGATGGAACGGCTGAAAAGCTATGTCCAGCCTGGCCGGGTGATTGCAGTAACCGGGTCTTCCGGTATTGGGAAATCCACGTTAATCAATACGCTGGCAGGGAAAGAGGTCATGGCAACTTCAGAAATCCGGGAAAGTGATGACAGGGGCCGCCACACAACGACCCACCGCCAGATAATCCGTTTGGAAAACGGTGCCATGATGATTGATACACCAGGAATGCGGCAGCTGGGGTTATGGTCTTCCGGTGAGGGAATAGAAACTTCTTTCGAGGATATTCTGGAACTGGCAGGCCAGTGTCGTTTTTCAGACTGCCGTCATGAAAAAGAGCCAGGCTGCGCTGTACAGGCGGCGGTGGAAACAGGAAAATTATTACCGGGTCGTCTGGCAGGTTTTAAAAAACTGGAGAGAGAAGCAAAGCGCAGTGCTGCGAGAGAAGCACTTCGTAAGAAGAACAGAAAAAAATAAAGAAAATAAGTAATGCGGAATGGGAAATCGGAGTGTGTATATCAGAATTATGGATATACACACTTTTTGAGAGAAGGGCAGTAAGTGTCTGAGTGTTCTTTGAACTGTAATAACTTTTTACAAAAAAGAAATAAAAAATTGAATAAAATTTGACAAAAACGCACAAAAATGATATAATCAAAGATGAAAAAATTGTTAAAAAATAATCAAAAAAAGGACTTGACATTGATGGAAAACAGGAATAACCTTAAGCACAGCACAGCACAGCAGCTGTCTTTTTGTTATGTCCTGAATCCAGAAAATCTGAACAGAATTGGATAGGTCAAAGTATGCCTTTTTCCGATAGTGGAGGAGGGCTTTTTTTATTCTGGCAGGTTACAAAATATACAGAAGGAGGGAGTTTTAATAAAGGAAAAGAGTAACTATGAAGGTACTGAATAGTTACGGAAAAGAATACTATGAAGCAGGAATGGTAACTGGAAAACAGGAAGCAGTTACGACAGATGTAAGATATGTGATGGGAGGAAGTGTATTATGGGAAAGAAAAAAACAGCAGTAGAGGTGTACCTGTCGGCGGTATTTAAGTGGGGCCTTATTATTTTAGTATGCGCCTGTATGTGTGCAACTGTAATGTTTAATACAGAAAAATTATTTGGTTTATATCCGGAAGTTCCATGGATTGCCCTGATTTTATTTGCATTGATGGATATTTCGTTTTTTATTACAGCGGTTCTGATTGTAAGAACATCCTTTGATTCGGAAGGATATTTAAAAGAAGGAAAGCTGAAAATTGGTAAGATATTTTCGGCAGTAGTTTTAATTGTACAGTGGAATTATCTGTTGTATATGATTCCATCCAGAACTTTCTGGGGATTTTTGTTCTTTTTCCTGATTTTAATGGCATTCTTTCTGGATATTAAACTTGTTTTGACTAGTGGACTGCTCTGCATGGCATCTCTGTTTATTGCCTGGTTTATCAATGGAGAAAATCTTCTGCCGGTTAAGGATGAATTATTCCTTGGGGATATTCTTATGTGTCTGGTAGCACTGGTATTGTCCTTAAGCGGATTACTGATTTTCGTATTCTTCGTTTCACACTTCCTGGTAAATGCCAAGAAGGATGAACTGGAAAAAAATAACGAGCAGGTAATGAGCGTGTTAAATTCGGTACAGGCACTGTCTGAGCGTCTGTATACTGCCGGAACAGCACTTTCCCAGATTTCAGAAAGGGAAAGTACATCAGCGGAACAACTGGCTTCCACAAGTGAACAACTGGTAGAAAGCAGCAATATATTAAGTGCAAGAACGGAAGAAAGCATGAGTAATCTCAGTGAGTTAAGCAACTGGGAAAGTGTTGTGGCTGATAATGTGGAAAAAGTAGAAACCACATCAAAGGATCTCTTGAATAAGTCCATGGAAAATGAAAAACTGCTGAATGACCTGCATGCCATTAACAGTGAAGTATCGGCTTCCATGCAGACGACAACGGAAATTGCACAGAAACTGTCCGAGGCGGTACAGGAAATCGGAGTTACCTTAAATCTGATTAGTGAAATTTCAGACTCTACAAACCTGCTGGCATTAAATGCGTCCATTGAAGCAGCAAGAGCAGGGGAAGCAGGACGGGGCTTTGCTGTAGTAGCTTCCGAAGTAGGAAATCTGGCAAACAGCACCCAGTCTTCCTTACAGGAAGTAGAACTTGTCATTCAGAGAGTGCAGCAGAATGTACAGGAAATTACAAAGCAGGTAGAGGAAAATTCCGCAAAACTCGGAATGCAGAATGAGTATTTCGCTAATGTATTCCAGAGTATGCAGGATATGACGGGACTCCTGAATACATCGGTAAGTGCGATTAATACCATGGGTGAGGCCCACGGCAAACAGGCGAAGGTAATTGAAAAAACGGTATCCATCAATCTGGATATTGCGGAAAGCATACGGAATGAAAATGAGCAGTTTAATTCCATCAATACCATGGTGGAGAGCAATGCCAGTGATACAGCAGAGGTTGCTGTCCAGGCAGGTTCCATTAATGAAATGGTAGATGAGATGAGCCGGCTGCTGAAAAGGGAAGAGTAGTGGATCAGAGGGAGTACCTGCTGCAAATTTATGTAATCTGCCGGAGGCTTCCAGGAAAGCAATGAATTACTCAGTGTTTCCTTAGAAAAAGAAAAAGAGAAGAAATCCGAAAATACTGCTGGATTTCTTCTTTTTTTCTTTGCAACTGATAGAAAAAGTGTTATAATACTAGGTATTAATATAATCTGCAGGGTTATGCCGGATGCAGAAACACGGCAGAAAGGGAGAAATATAATGAAAAAGGTAGAAGATTATGTGAGAACAATTCCGGATTTTCCGGAACCGGGTATTATGTTTCGTGATGTAACCAGCGTTTTACAGGATGCAGAAGGGCTGCAGCTGGCAATCCAGGGAGTGGAAGGTTTAGTAAAGGATACGGAATTTGACATTGTGGTTGGTCCGGAGTCCAGAGGTTTTATTTTTGGTGTGCCGGTGGCATACAATCTGAAAAAGGCATTCGTGCCTGTCAGAAAGAAAGGTAAGCTTCCATGTGAGACGATAGAAGCAACGTATGACCTGGAGTATGGTACAGCAACCATCGAACTGCATAAAGATGCCATTAAACCGGGACAGAAGGTTGTGATTGTGGACGACCTGATTGCGACAGGCGGTACGATAGAGGCAATTATTAAACTGGTAGAACAGTTAGGCGGTGAGGTCGTTAAGATTGTGTTCCTGATGGAACTGGAAGGACTGAACGGCAGGGAAAAGTTAAAGGGTTATGAAGTTGATTCTGTAATTAAGTATCCTGGTAAATAATATTTCCCGGGAGAAGGAAAGATAATAGGTACAAAGGTTTTAATAAAGGTGCGGTGAGAGTATGGCAGAACAGGAACAGAAAAGAAAAGGCATAGTAATCAAAAAGCCAATTGAAGAAAAATCATTAAGTATGCCGGTGGATTTTACGGACCCGGAAGAATTATATAAAAAACTGATACAGACCGTGTATGAGTACCGGCCGGGTACGGATATATCCATGATTGAGAAAGCATACCGACTTGCGAATGAGATGCATAAAGATCAAAAGAGAAAATCCGGGGAGCCGTATATTATTCATCCGCTTTGTGTGGCAATTACTCTGGCAGAACTGGAACTGGATAAAGAAACTATCGTAGCGGGTATTCTGCATGATGTGGTGGAAGATACGGAGTTTACGATGGAGGATGTTACAAGGGAATTCAGTGAAGAAATTGCACTGCTGGTGGATGGTGTGACAAAGCTGACCCAGTTAAATTATGATGCGGACAAGATTGAACTGCAGGCGGAAAATCTGCGTAAGATGTTTCTTGCCATGGCAAAGGATATCCGTGTTATTATGATTAAACTGGCGGACCGTCTTCATAACCAGAGGACCATGCAGTACCAGACACCGGAAAAACAGAAAGAAAAATCCAGGGAGACAATGGACATTTACGCGCCTTTGGCCCAGCGTCTCGGTATTTCCAAAATTAAGATTGAACTGGATGACTTGTCTTTAAAATATCTGGAGCCGGAGGTTTATAAAGATCTGGCGGAGAAGATTGCCCTGCGCAAATCTGACAGGGAAGCGTTCGTATCCGGTATTATTGACCGGGTGGCAGAGCGGATTTCCGATTCCGGAATTGATGCGCAGATTGATGGAAGAGTCAAGCATTTTTTCAGTATTTATAAAAAGATGAAAAACCAGAACAAAACCCTGGACCAGATTTATGATTTGTTTGCGGTCCGTGTGCTGGTGGAAGATGTAAAGGACTGTTATGCGGTGCTTGGTATTCTGCATGAAATGTATATCCCGATTCCGGGACGTTTTAAAGATTACATTGCCATGCCAAAGCCAAATATGTACCAGTCTCTGCATACCACACTGATTGGTCCAAACGGTACTCCGTTTGAAATCCAGATCAGAACCTACGAAATGCACAAGACGGCAGAGTATGGTATTGCCGCCCACTGGAAATATAAAGAAGCCCAGAACGGTGTAAAGTCTTCTGCCAATGAAGAAGAGAAACTGGCATGGCTCCGTCAGATTCTGGAGTGGCAGCGTGATATGTCAGACAGTAAAGAGTTTTTGAGCGGATTAAAGAATGATCTGGATCTGTTTTCAGACAGTGTGTACTGTTTCACACCGACCGGTGATGTCAAGAATCTTCCGGCGGGCTCCATTCCGGTGGATTTTGCTTATGCGATTCACAGTGCGGTAGGTAACAAGATGGTTGGTGCCAGGGTGAATGGAAAACTGGTAAATATTGACTATGTACTGCAGAATGGTGACCGGGTGGAAATTATCACTTCCCAGAACTCCAAGGGTCCAAGCCAGGACTGGTTAAAAATGGTCAAGAGTACCCAGGCGAAGAATAAAATTAACCAGTGGTTCAAATCAGAATTAAAGGATGACCGTATCCAGCATGGAAAGGATCTGCTGGCGGCATATTGCAAAGCAAAAAGTATTCAGTTTTCTGATATAAGCAAGCCGGAATTTTTAGAAGTCTGTATGCATAAATATGGGTTCCGTGACTGGGAATCCGTACTGGCAGCCATCGGGCGTGGTGCTTTAAAAGAAGGGCAGATTATTAACCGTCTGGTGGAAGAATATAATAAAAAGCAGAAAAAGGAAATGACGGATGAAAAGCTTCTGGAATCCCTGCAGGAGGTGCATGAAAAGAAGCTTCCAATCAGTGTCAAGGCAAAATCCGGTATTATGGTGCAGGGGATTGATGATGTGGCAGTGCATTTTTCCAAGTGCTGTTCCCCGGTACCGGGCGATGAAATCATCGGCTATGTGACCCGTGGACGTGGTGTGTCCATTCATCGTACCGACTGTATCAATGTGATTAATGCGCCAAACGATGACCGTATCCGCTTTATTCCGGCAGAGTGGAACCGTCTGGAGGATAAGAGGGAAGACCTGTATTTTGCAGAAATCAATGTGTTTGCCAATAACCGGAGCGGTGTACTGTTAGACATTACGAAAATTCTGACGGAAAATAAGGTGGATATTTCCACAGTAAACAGCCGTATCAGCAAGCAGGGAACAGCAACCATTACCCTGGGCTTTGAGGTGCATGGGGCGGATCAGTTAAACTATCTGGTCAATAAGATACGAAATGTGGAAAGTGTGCTGGATGTAGAAAGAACTACAGGCTGACACAAGAAGATATAAGATAAGATATGGGATGGCTACAGGAAAGGAATGGAACTATGGAAATCAAACGTCTGGTTCTTGGCATGGTCCGGACCAATTGTTATATTGCTTATACGGAAGAATCCAAAAAAGCAGTGGTTATTGACCCGGCAGCGGATTCCGGCCGTATCATGGAAGAACTGGCTGTGCTTGGTGTAACACCAGAGGCAGTTCTTCTGACCCACGGACATTTCGACCATATGCTGGCGGCAGATACCCTGCGGAAACAGTACCGGATTCCGGTCTGCATTTTAAAAGAAGATGCAGAATTACTGGAGCAGCCGGAGCTGAACGGTTCGGAGCTTTTTATGCGGATGTCCTATGGAATCACTGCGGATGAACTGCTTCTGGATGGACAGCAGCTCCGCTTTCTGGATGGTACGTTAAGGGTGATTGCTTCCCCGGGACATACTGCAGGCAGCTGCTGTTATTACCAGGAAGCAGAAAGGGTGCTGTTTTCCGGAGATACGTTGTTTCAGGGCAGTGTGGGAAGAACAGACCTGCCGACAGGAAAGGCTTCCCTGATTTCGGTATCAATCCGGGAGAAGTTGTTTGTACTGCCGGAGGATACGCTGGTGTTAAGCGGACACGGAATGGAAACTACAATAGGAGAAGAGAAAGAACATAATCCTTATGTTGTGTAAGCAGAGGGACGCCAGGAGGATTCCAGGCTGTTCAGCGACTATTCACTGCCTGAAATCCTCCTGGTGTCCCTTTTTCAGAATGTTAATAACATAAAGATTGTGCTTTATGAAGCAGGGAACTGACAAGGAGATAAATATGATAGAAATAAAAATCACAGGAGAAGATTACGAACAGGATATCCGCCCCCTGGTAAAGTCCTTTTTTCCGGAGGATTCCATCCGGATTGCCGGGAAGGAAACCAGCCGGGAAGGAAAAAAAGGAAAGGATATAGAGGAAGAACCGGAAGAGACGCCGGATAAGTTTCTTTCTCTGGAACTATTGCCGGAACAGTTTTCCATTACCTTTCAGACAGGAGAGCAGACCTGTACGGAAACAGAAGATTTTTCAGAACTGCTGCCAGGTACATACCGGAATGAGGGAACGCCGGACCGGAGAATGTACCGCAACTATCTGCACCGCAGATTGTATGGAATGTTGTCAGGAGCAACCGGAGTGGTTCTGCCATGGGGAACCCTGACGGGCATCCGCCCAACCAAGCAGGCACTGGAGCGTCTGGAACAGAAGGAATCCAGAGAACAGATTGCGGAATATTTTAAAACCGAGTATCTTTGTTCGGAAGAAAAGACAGAACTGTGTATTCAGGTGGCGGAAAAAGAGCAGAAGCTTCTGTATGGTATCGAGGACAAGGACAGCTATAGTGTGTATATTGGTATTCCGTTTTGTCCGAGTATTTGTCTGTATTGTTCGTTCAGTTCTTATTCGTTAAAACAGTACGAAGCGTATGTGGAGCCTTATCTGGACGCATTGTTTAAAGAAATTGAGTATGCCGGAACCTGTTTTCCGGAAAAAAAGCTGATCAGCATTTATATTGGCGGCGGTACGCCGACCACGCTTTCTGCGGACCAGCTGCGCAGACTTTTGCGTAAAGTAAAGGAAACCTTTGATTTTACCTACCTTCGGGAATGGACGGTAGAAGCCGGACGCCCGGACAGTATTACCAGGGATAAGCTGGTGGTGTTAAAGGAGGAGGGTGTTACCCGGATTTCTATTAATCCGCAGAGTATGCAGCAGAAAACGCTGGACTTAATCGGGCGGAAGCACACGACAGAGCAGATTAAGGAAGCCTTTTTGCTGGCGAGGGAATGCGGTCATGACAATATTAATATGGATCTGATTATTGGTCTGACCGGAGAAACAGCGGAGGATGTCAGAGGAACGCTGACCGAGATTGACAGATTAAAGCCGGACAGTCTGACCGTGCATACACTGGCGGTCAAGCGGGCAGCCCGTCTGAATGCGGAAATGGAGCGGTATAAAGAGCTTCGTTCCAGAGAAGCAGTGGAAATGATGTCAGCCTGTCAGAATTATACAAAAAAGAATGGCTACGAGCCATACTACTTGTACCGCCAGAAAAATATGGCAGAAAATTTAGAAAATATCGGTTATGCAAAGCCGGGAAAAGAAGGCTTGTACAACGTATTAATTATGGAAGAACACCACACGATTCTGGCTCTTGGCAGCGGTGGTTCCACAAAATTTAATTTTGCAGGAACAAACCGTCTGGAGAGAGTGGAAAATGTGAAGAGTGTCAAGGATTACATTGAGCGCATTGATGAAATGATAGAAAGGAAGCGGGACTTTATCCGGTCCTATGGTGAGTTTCTATGATGGAGAACAGCAGAAGTATGAAACATGCGGAAAGCCTGATTAAAAGCGTGCTGGAGCGACTGAATCTGAATGAAGTGATGGAAGAGGATATGGAAGAAAGCATTGACCATGGAGAACTGGTGGCAATGCTGGTGCGCCTGTTATGTAACCAGCTGGAACTTCCAGTGGATTTTCAGCAGCAGATTGTGCTGGCGGCGTATGTTCATGATATTGGAAAATTACGGTTAACCAAAAATTTATATGAACGGGAAAAAAATACCCTGCAGATTGAAAAAACCAGATACATGAGGATGCATGCCAAGGTAGGTGCGGATATGTTAAAGGAGGCTGGATTCCCGGCAGAAATCTGCAATGCGGTGTACCATCATCATGAAAATTATGATGGCAGCGGTTATCCGGCCAACCTGTCGGAAGAAAAAATTCCGATGGAGGCAAGGATTTTGCGGATTTGTGATGTGTTTGCGGCACTGATTTCGGATCGTCCATACCGCAGGGGCTTTGACATGGATACGGCAATGGAACTGATGATTGAGGATAACAAGGCTTTTGATATGAAGATTTTTCTGGAGTTCATGAAGGTTTACCACTCGAAGGAATTTGATCAGGTCATCAGTTTTTCCTATAACGTGAATGCAAAGAAACGGTTTGCGGAGAAGAATATCAGTTAGGGAAATGTGGGGGGCTGTTGCGTTAAATTTGACAAAGCAATTTATGAGGATACCATTCGTTTTGAGACTTTGTTAAATAATTTAACAACTAAAAAACAATTTTACAAGGGAGTTATTTTATGGCAAAAAAAAGAACAAGTTTAATTGGAAGTACGAAAAAGAAAACATACCCAATCAGTACAGCATTTGGATTAGCAAAACCAAAGAAAAAAAGTGAACCAGTTACAGCTTGGGGAAAGTATATAAAAAAAGAGGCAAAAAAAGGGAAGCATTCGAATGGAATGGTATTTTAATTGGTATTGATGCACATATTAAATGAAAATAATGGAACATCAAGTCGTATACACTATACGCCGATAAATTCTAATCTGCATTACTGAAGACCAATATCAGTTACACAAAGGTTCAGTTATAAAAAATACGATATCCTTAGTTGCAAAAAAAATAAGTTATGTTATAATGTGAAAAAGTGTTCCTTTTTCACTACTGAATGGAAATGTGCGCAGAAGTACACGAAAAATATGGAATAATACACATGAAAATTTCTGTGAGTCTGGAAAAAAATTCCTTTCAGTGGCAAAGGAAAATGGTATGAATAGAAAGAAACGGCGATATGCCGGGAAAGAGGAAGTTTTATGGCAGAATCCATGAAGGGTTTGAAGAGAACCCACAGATGTACTGAGGTTTCCAATAAGAACATTGGAGAAACCGTTACCGTGATGGGATGGGTACAGAAGAGCAGAAACAAGGGCGGTATTATTTTCGTAGATTTAAGAGACCGTTCCGGTATTTTACAGGTAATTTTAGAAGAGTCTGACTGTGGTGCAGAAAATTTTGCCAAGGGCGAAAAGCTCCGCAGTGAGTTCGTAATTGCAGTTGTTGGTGAAGTAACAAAGCGTTCCGGTGCAGTCAATGAAAATCTGGTGACAGGTGATATTGAAATCCGTGCCAAGGAGCTTCGTGTACTTTCGGAAGCAGAGGTTCCTCCATTCCCGATTGAAGAGGATTCCAAGACAAAGGACGAGTTAAGATTAAAGTACCGTTATCTCGACCTTCGCCGTCCGGATTTACAGAGAAACTTAATTCTTCGAAGCAAGGTGGCTACTGCAGCAAGACAGTTCCTTGCAGATGAAGGCTTTTTAGAAATCGAAACTCCAATGTTGACCAAGAGTACACCGGAAGGTGCAAGAGACTATCTGGTACCAAGCCGTGTTCATCCGGGCAATTTTTATGCACTGCCACAGTCTCCACAGTTGTTCAAGCAGCTGTTAATGTGTTCCGGTTATGACCGTTATTTCCAGATTGTTAAGTGTTTCCGTGACGAGGACCTTCGTGCGGACAGACAGCCGGAGTTCACCCAGATCGATATGGAATTATCCTTCGTGGATGTGGATGATGTTATTTCCGTAAACGAAAGACTGTTACAGAGAATGTTCGCTGAAATCGGTGTAGAGGTGAAACTTCCAATCCAGAGAATGACCTGGCAGGAGGCCATGGACCGTTACGGTTCCGATAAGCCGGATACCCGTTTTGGTATGGAATTAAAAGATGTTTCTGACATTGTAAAGGACTGTGGTTTTTCCGTATTTACCGGTGCGCTGGCAAATGGCGGTTCTGTCCGTGGTATTAATGCTGAGGGTCAGGGTGCAATGCCGAGAAAGAAGATTGATGCACTGGTTGAGTTTGCAAAGACTTATGGTGCAAAGGGTCTTGCTTATCTTGCCATTGACGAAGAAGGCAATTATAAGTCCTCCTTTGCAAAGTTCATGACAGAGGAAGAGTTGAAGACTCTGGTAGAAGCTATGAATGGTAAGCCGGGCGACTTACTGTTCTTTGCGGCAGATAAAAATAAAGTGGTTTGGGACGTGCTTGGTAACCTGCGTCTGGAAATTGCAAGAAATCTTGGAATTCTGGATAAGGGACAGTATAACTTCCTGTGGGTAACCGAATTCCCACTCCTCGAGTATGATGAGGAAGAAGGACGCTATGTGGCAATGCACCATCCATTCACCATGCCGATGGATGAGGACCTTCCGCTTCTGGATACTGACCCGGGCAAGGTTCGTGCCAAGGCGTATGATATCGTATTAAACGGTACGGAAGTCGGCGGTGGTTCCGTGCGTATTTTCCAGAGCGATGTACAGGAAAAGATGTTTGGTGTGCTTGGTTTCAGCAAAGAAGACGCTTACGAGCGTTTCGGCTTCCTGTTAAATGCGTTCAAGTATGGTGTGCCGCCTCATGCAGGACTGGCGTATGGACTGGACCGTCTCATTATGCTGATGGCAAAGTGCGACAGCATTCGAGATGTAATTGCGTTCCCGAAGGTAAAGGATGCTTCCTGCTTAATGACAGACGCTCCAAATGTGGTAGATGCCAAGCAGTTGGAAGAACTGGGAATTGATATAACCAGTCAGGAGGAACAGGAATAATTTTTTCTCAAATCCTAAAATATTTATAAAGTTTATTTGACATTTTTGCCAAAGAATGTTATGATATTCATAGTGTGATTCATGGAAAAATACTATGAGAAAACACTAATTTATTTATTTCGGAGGAAATACACATGCATAAGGGTACAGTAAAGTGGTTCAACAACCAGAAGGGCTTCGGCTTCATTTGTGACGAGGCAGGAAACGATGTATTCGTACACTACTCTGGACTTAACATGGAAGGTTTCAAGTCCTTAGAAGAAGGCCAGGAAGTAGAATTCGAAATCGTTGAAGGTGCTAAGGGACCTCAGGCTACAAACGTAACAAAGTGCTAATCAAGAAAGTTATCAGTGTACCTTTTTCTATATAGAGAAGTTTGATACACGGGAGTTATTTCGTGTTGTTACAGGATCTTGAAAGAAATAAGTTATATTGTTATACGGAATTGAGAGACAAAGGGGGAGTACGGTTTACCGTACTCCCTTTTTCCTTAAACCTAGAATAAAAGAGGTATTACAAATAATAAAATGTCCATTGATTATGGAATCATAATCGTGTACAATATAGAAAATGAGACTGCTGCGGTGATTACGAAAGAAATAGCAGCGGCTCAAAAAAGAAAAAGGGAAGGCAGGAGTTTGCAATGAAAATTACAAAAACAAGCTTTGGTACAACAAAGAATGGCGAAAAGGCCACGTTATACACCATGGAAAATTCCAACGGCATGAAGGTTTCCGTAACGGATTACGGTGCAACTATCGTACATATTATCGTTCCGGACCGTGACGGTAAGATGGCAGATGTATCCTTAGGTTATGATGATGTAAAGGGTTATGATGAAAACGGCACATATTACGGTGCGTTTATTGGAAGAAACGGCAACCGTATTGCGAATGCTTCTTTTACATTAAATGGTGTGAAGTATGATTTGGATAAGAACGATGGTCCAAATAACCTGCATGGTGGTTTCAAGGGCTATAATAATTTCTTCTTTGAAACAGAGTGCTTCGAAGAAGAAGGAGAAGTGTCTGTAGAAATGTCCCGTTTAAGTCCGGATATGGAGCAGGGATTCCCGGGAAATCTGGATATTACAGTTACCTATACCTTGACGGAGGAAAATGAACTGGCAATTGAATATCTGGGTGTTTCGGATAAGGACACGATTGTAAATCTGACAAACCATACGTTCTTTAATCTGGCAGGACATGATTCCGGTACGATTTTAGACCACAAGGTATTTATTGATGCGGATTACTTCACACCAACGGACGATGGTCTGATTCCAACCGGCGAACTGCGTACGGTAGACGGCACCCCGATGGACTTCCGTACCGAACAGGTAGTGGGTGACAGAATTGATGCAGATTATGAACCATTAAAGCAGGCTGGTGGTTATGACCACAACTATGTGCTGAATAATTCCGGTGAGGATGTGGAATACGTGGCAAGTCTTTATGATCCAAAGTCCGGCAGACGTATGGAAGTATTCACAGACCTTCCGGGTATGCAGCTGTATGCCGGAAATTTCATTGACGGTAAGGCAACCGGTAAGGGTGGCAAGGTGTATACAAAGAGAGAGGGTATCTGCTTTGAAACACAGTTATTCCCGGATGCCTGCAACGAGAAGGAGTTCTTTAAGTCCTCGGTGGTAAAGGCTTATGAGGAATATTCCACAATGACAGTGTACAAGTTCAGCGTGGATAAATAAAAGCTGAAGCATTATAAAAGTGGAAAAGTGAGGCAGTTTAACTGATTCGAAAGTAGCCAGGTGCCTGGAATCGGTTAAACTGCCTTACGTGTTGCAATAAAGATTTATTTTACCGGACCATACAGATTATTCTCTACATAAATCATCATGTCATTCCTTCGTTTCATATACAGAAACAGTGCAGCAAACGGAACGGCAATCATCAGCGGCAGTATGGAAAACTGCCAGCCGGTGATGTACAGTGCCAGGAGAAGTACTGCCAGCAGCAAATTACCATAGAAATGGTCTTTCTGCCATTTGCGTTTCCAGAAGTCGCTGCGTTCTTTAAAGGAAAATGGACTGCCGGTGAGAATACCGGTAATGGTTTCCTCCGCTTTTTCCTGATAGTCTTCTTTTGCAAGACGTTCACCGCAGAGAATTTCATTGATGCTGATATGGTAAAAATCGCTGAGTTCCTTTAACATTTCCACGGGAGGAAGATAGTTGCCATTTTCCCAGCGGGAAATGGTTTTGTTGGTAACGCCAAGTTTTTCGCCCAGGGCTTCCTGGGTCAGATTCTGTTCTTTTCTAAGAGAAGCTAAAAAGTTTCCAATTTTGATAGTGTCCATAAAAGTACCTCCTGCGGAACTGTTCCGTGTACTTACAGTTCCGTCCTTTCTTTGTTGTTATTCTATCACGAAGCATAGCAGAAAAGAAGAAAAAAGTATTCCCCATAAACAGCGAATCCGTGTCCAATCTGCTGTTTATGGGGTCTGACACAAATTATTTCTTTCGGTTCCGGAGGATGTTTAAAGCGAGCCTGGCGATGTTTTCCTCTGCAATAAATGGGAGAAAATCATCAATGGAGTAGTCACGTTCGACTGCTTTCATGGCAAGCTCATAAACCGCGTCCTCGTCCATGAATGGGAGACATTCACAGACAGAGTCGTTTTTCTCCAATAGTTTGTAAGCAATTTTGGTGACGGCTTCTTCATCTAAAAATGGAAAACACTCGTCTACAGAATCTCCCTTTTTAATCAGGCAATCTGCAAGATGCTCGATGTCCGCCTCATTCATAAAGGGGAGAAAATCATCAATGGAGTCATTTCGTTCAAAAGCTTTCATGGCAAGACGGCTGACATCATCCTCGTCCATGTGGGGAAGAAAATCGCTGATATCATCGCCCTGCTCTGCTAATTCCATAGCAACATCACGCAGAGTGTCGTCATCCATGAATGGAATGAGGGAGGAGAGAAAGGAAAAAGAGGTGATATCAATTTTTCCTAATAGTTCCTCTGTCTGATCCGGTTTCAGGAGAGGGAGTGTGTCTGCAACCTCCTGTTCGCTGACACTGCTTTCTTCGATATAAGTATCTACCGTACCGTCCAGAACAGACTCTAAAAGAGGAGCCTTGCTGCCCAGCAGTTCATCTACAGAAATATGGAAAATTTCCGCCAGCTCCGGCAGTTTTGAAATATCCGGCATGGTATTGCCCCGTTCCCAGTTAGAAACTGCCTGAAAGCTGATACCAAGCTGGTCTGCCAGTTCCATCTGGGTCAGGTTGTTTATTTTTCTTAATTCTGTAATCTTTTTTCCAATCTGTTTCATATTAAACATGGTGTGGTCTCCTTTGGGGATGTAATGTAGTTTGGGGTATATTCATTCCGGAAGTGAAAGGAACCCTTTGCGTACATTGTAACAGAAACAGGGGAAAAGTCTATCAATTCCTGATTGAAGAGAGAAATCAGGCTGGATTTGATGAACTCAAGTGGAAATTGAGCTGCATTTACATCAGAATGGCAGCAAACTATTTTAAAGGATTTGCAGACTGTCTTTCCGATGGTACAGTTTATTGAAATATCGAAAAAGTTCTCCAGAAGCTTGTTATGAGGAGTTACCTGTTGAAGCAAGAGAAGATATTCGCAAACAGATGTGGATGGAACAAAAAGGATTGTGTGTATACTGTATGTGTAAGTTGAATAGTCCTCGTGAAGTACGAATTGAGCATTATTGAGCAAGAAATCCGGAAGATGGGGACTATGATGCTGCAAGTACATTGGACTATAAAAGTTTGTGTGGTAAAAAAGAGTCATCAGTTTTATTTGGATGTACTGAAGCGGTATTATAAGAGATATACGGAGCAGAAGGTGCTGGTTCCTTGTTTTAAGAATCGAACGAAATTATTTCGTATGGAGTACCAGTGTACTGACCGTTTGTAATTTATGGTAAAAGCACTGCCTGCTTAGCCATCTGCTGCGTTGGTGTCAGTCAACGTAGCCACTGCTACGTCTCCTTCCACCGCCTTACAGAGTGACCAAATATTCAGCACTTTTTACCATAATTAACAGATGCTCTAGTATTCCCTTAATGTTCCACTTGGTGCAGGTGTCGCCTCTGCCTGTGGCGGACAGGTAAGTCCATCCACATACTGTCGTCCTTCATGGTCCATTTTGTAATTTTCAGGATAAATCAGTTCGGAAACCGTCACAAATTCATAGCCCTGTTCTTTTAATCGGATAATCATTTCTTCCAATGCGTCCTTCGTGTATTTTGCTCCATTATGCATGAGAATAATGGAACCGTTGCCCAGATGTTTGTGTTCCGTAACTGTATGTATGATGGAATCGACACCGTAGTCCTTCCAGTCCAGGGAATCCACATCCCATTGAATTACATGGTAACCAAGTTCATTTGCGGCCTGGATGACAGTATCATCATAGTCACCAAAAGGCGGGCGGAACACCGTCATTTCCAGTCCGGTCAGTTCCCTGACTTTATCATGGACAATCTGGATTTCTTCCTTACATTGTTCTTTGGAAAGGGTGGACATCTGTTTATGGTTTTCACTGTGGTTGCCAACCTCATGACCTTTGGCAAGAATGGTTTTGACATCTTCAGGGAAACTGGAAATCCAGCCGCCAGTAAAGAAAAAGGTAGCGGTGACATTCTGACGTTCCAGGATTTCGAGGAGAGTGGCGGTATCTTCGTTGCCCCATGCTCCATCAAACGTCAGCGCAATCTGCTTCTTATCTGTTTTTACACAGTAAATCGGCAGTTGTTTTTCCATAAGCAAGGACGAAGAGCTGCTGAAAATGCTCTGTCCGGCCAGTGCCTGATTTAAGGCACCATTGGTAACCTTATCCGTGATGATGGCTGTGAGCAGCAGTGTGGCGACGACGGCAAGACCGGTTTTAATAAATTTTGGGAGATTGTTTTTTACTTTTCTGGTAAGAATTGGAATGTTTATAAGGTTTGTCATAATAAAAGAAATTTCCTGACGGGATAGATTGGTATACTATATGTTTTGAAATGAAACGATATGTCTGCAAAGATTTGAAAATTCGGGATTGAGAAATCACTCAATTTATGATACATTAATAAATTAGTGTGTTACGATAGTAGAAATAAGAGGATAGAATTATGCCAAAGAACAGCTTAAAAAATACAGGTATGCTATTTCTGGCAGCACTTATCTGGGGATTTGCTTTTGTGGCCCAGAGTGCCGGCATGGAGTATGTGGGACCTTTTACGTTTAATACGGTGCGGTGTATCATAGGTGCACTGGTACTTGTGCCGGTGGCGTTGCTCTGGAAGCCGGAAGGGAAAAACGGGGAACCGGAGAAGCATGGTGTGGAAAATGGAACAAAAAACAGAATAAATAAAACGCTGATTCTGGGTGGTATTTCCTGCGGACTGTTTCTTGGAGTGGCGACAAATTTACAACAGATTGGAATTATGTCCACCAGTGTGGGAAAAGCTGGATTTTTAACAGCGTTGTATATTGTGCTTGTACCAGTGGCAGGACTGTTTTTTAAGAAAAAATGTGGATGGCCCGTATGGATTGGGGTAGTGTGCTCTCTGCTTGGACTGTATCTGCTCTGTATTACAGAAGGAAATTTCCGTTTGGCAGTGGGAGATGTATTCCTGCTGGGCTGTGCGGTGGTTTTTACCGGACATATTCTGGTAATTGATTATTTTGCACCGAAGGTAAATGGGGTATGGATGTCCTGTATCCAGTTTCTGGTAGCAGGAATAATTTCAGCAGTGCCGATGGTACTGACGGAAACGCCAACCATTGCTTCAATCTGGGAGGCAAGGCTGCCAATTTTATATGCCGGGGGGATGTCCTGTGGTGTGGCGTATACGCTGCAGATTTTGGGGCAGAAAAACTATAACCCAACCATTGCTGTTTTAATTTTAAGTCTGGAATCCTGCTTTTCTGTACTGGGAGGTTTTCTGATATTACAGGAAACCTTATTAGCAAGGGAACTGGCAGGATGCGGGCTGATGTTTGCCGCAATTATTCTGGCGCAGCTGCCGGGGGATAAAAAGAAACGGAGCAGTATATGAAAAAAGAAAAAACAATTAATATGACAAAGGGAAATCCATATAAACTGCTGCTGCAGTTTGCCCTGCCTTTAATGCTTGGAAATATTTTTCAGCAGATGTATACTCTGGTAGATACCATGGTAGTGGGAAAAGGGATCGGCGTAGATGCCCTGGCAGCAGTAGGGGCCTCTGACTGGCTGAACTGGATGAGTCTTGGTATTCTGGCTGGCATAGCCCAGGGGTTTTCCATTCCGATGGCCCAGGAGTTTGGTGCCGGACATAAGGAAAAACTGAAAAAGACGATTGGTTCAGCCATTTCTCTGGCAGGAATCTGTGCAGTGGTACTGCTTCTGGTATTTCAGATGATTGCACGGCCAATACTGCATTTATTGCAGACACCGGATGAAATTCTGCCAACGGCTATGCTGTACATACGGATTTTCTTTGCCGGAATTCCAGTGACAATGACCTATAATGTGCTGGCAGCGACCCTGCGTTCCATGGGGGATGGGAAAACGCCGCTGTATGCCATGATAACAGCATCGATTACGAATATTGTACTGGATGTGTTGTTTGTGATGGTTCTGCCGTTTGGTGTTGCCGGGGCGGCAGTGGCAACGCTGGTTGCTCAGGTAGTAGCAGCGGTATTTTGTTATGTGCAGTTAAACCGGTCCGGTGGATTCCGGTTTTGCCGCGCAGATTTCAGGTTAGAGAAAAAAATGGTATGGAAGCTGTTAAAACTGTCCCTGCCGCTGGCATTCCAGAATGCCATTATTGCAGTGGGCGGCATGATTGTACAGTTTGTAGTAAATGGTTTTGGCGTGCTGTTCATTGCAGGATATACAGCCACAAACAAGCTGTATGGTCTGCTGGAGATGGCAGCAGTTTCCTTTGGGTATGCGATTTCCACCTATGTAGGACAGAACGTAGGGGCAGGAGAAGAAAAGAGGCTGAAATCCGGCCACATAGCGGCCCTGGTGGTTTCACTTGCCACTTCTTTTTTGATTTCCGCCTGCATGCTGTTGTTTGGAAAGTTGTTTATCGGATTGTTTCTGTCCGGAACACCGGAGGAAATTGTCGCAGCCGGCGAGGTGGCGTATCGCTATCTTGTCTTTATGAGCCTTGCGCTTCCTGCTTTGTATCTGCTGTATGTGTACCGCTCGGCACTGCAGGGTATGGGGAATACATTTATTCCAATGCTGTCCGGTATCCTGGAATTTTTTATGAGAACAGGGGCGGTACTTGGTCTGACAGCCTGGATTGGCAGTGATGGTATTTTCTGGGCAGAAATTTCTGCCTGGATGGGAGCAGCCGTACTGCTGGGAATCAGTTACTATAGGATTATGGTGAAAAGAAAAAGTTTAATGAAGGAGGCAGGGAACGAGGGATGAAAAAGCTTCTTGTTTTTATGAAACATTATAAAAAGGAAACGGTACTGGCACCGCTGTTTAAGATGCTGGAGGCGTCCTTTGAACTGCTGGTTCCGCTTGTTATGGCGGCAATCGTGGACACGGGTATCCGGAATGCAGATATTCCATACATTATAAAAATGGGTCTGGTGCTGGTAGCACTGGCACTGATTGGTCTGGCGACAGCGGCAACGGCACAGTATTTTTCTGCAAGGGCAGCAGTGGGATTTGCGGCTGAATTAAAGCATGCATTGTTTGCGCATATCCAGTCCATGAATTATGCAGAAACAGACAAAACAGGAACGTCTACCCTGATTACCCGTCTGACCAGTGATATCAATCAGGTACAGTCCGGGGTCAATCTGGTACTGCGTCTGTTTTTACGTTCTCCGATTGTTGTTTTTGGTGCCATGATTATGGCGTTTACCATTGATGTTAAGGCAGCGCTGGTTTTCGTAGTAACCATTCCGGCACTGTCCGTGGTAGTCTTTGGCATTATGTTAGTCAGTATTCCGCTGTATAAGAAGGTGCAGGCAGCACTGGATAAAGTACTTGGAATTACAAGAGAGAATTTAAGCGGTGTCCGTGTCATACGTGCATTCAGCCGGGAAGAGGAAGAACGGGAAATGTTTGCAGGTTACAATATGGCACTGATGGATATCCAGAATTTTGTTGGAAAAATTTCTGCGCTGATGAATCCGGTGACATACATTATTGTGAATGCTGCAACGATTGTACTTATTTATACTGGTGCAGTGCAGGTAGATGAAAATATTCTGACCCAGGGTGAAGTGATTGCACTGGTAAATTACATGTCCCAGATTTTGGTGGAACTGGTAAAACTGGCGAATCTGATTATTACCGTGACAAAGGCGGTAGCCTGCGGAAACCGTATCCAGGGAATATTCGACCAGCCGGCTGGTATGAAAGTTTATACGGAGGAAAAGAAAGAAAAAGAGACGGGCTGGAATGCTGACAGAGTTGTATTTGAACATGCGAACCTTTGTTATCCGGGAGCAGGTGCAGATTCCCTGACGGATATTCATCTGGCGGTGAAGAAAGGAGAAACGGTTGGCATCATTGGTGGTACCGGCTCTGGTAAATCTTCTCTGGTGCAGATGATTCCAAGGTTTTATGATGCCACTGCCGGAAGAGTACTCGTAGATGGAAAAGATGTTAAGGCTTATGAGCCGGGAAAATTAAAAGAAAAAATCGGTATTGTTCCGCAGAAAGCGGTGCTGTTCCGGGGTTCCATCCGGGAAAATATCTGCTGGGGCAAAGAAAATGCTTCCGAAGAAGAAATCTGGAAAGCACTTTCTGCCGCCCAGGCGAAAGAGTTTGTAGAAGAAAAAGAGGGACAGCTGGAGTTCGAAATTCTGCAGGGAGGCAAAAATCTCTCCGGGGGACAGAAGCAGCGTCTGACCATTGCAAGGGCACTGGTAAAGCAGCCGGAAATCCTGATTCTGGATGACAGTGCTTCGGCGCTGGATTATGCAACGGATGCGGCACTCCGGAAGTCCATCCGGGAGCTGGATCCGGAAATGACAGTATTTATTGTGTCCCAGCGGACGGCTTCCGTACTGCATGCAGACAAGATTGTAGTACTGGAAGACGGCGAAGTGGCAGGCATTGGTACACATGGGGAACTGCTGGAAACCTGTCCGGTTTATAAGGAAATCCATGAATCCCAGGCGCACAGGGAATCTGCCGGAAAGCAGGAAACTGTGACGGCACAGACCGCACTGGGAAAACAGAAAGGAGGAAACTAATATGGCGAAAAAAGAAAAGCTTCGCAAGGATACGATGAAGCAGATGTTTCAGTATGTAAAAAAGCACAGCCTGTTTGTGGCACTTTCCATTCTGTTTGCGGCAGTTTCTGTGGCTCTGACGCTGTATGTTCCGATTCTGATTGGTGACGCGGTGGATTTGATTGTGGCACCGGGACAGGTGGATTTTGAAGGAATTATGAGTATTCTCCTGACTATTGGAGTCTGTATTGGTGTGACCGGAATTGCCCAGTGGGTAATGAACATCTGCAACAACAGAATTACATATCATGTAGTACATGACATCCGTGAGGACGCTTTTGCCAGACTGCAGATTCTGCCATTAAAGTATATGGATGGTCATTCCCAGGGGGAGATTGTGAGCCGGGTGATTGCGGATGTGGACCAGTTTGCAGATGGTCTTTTGATGGGTTTTACCCAGGTATTTACCGGAATTGTGACAATTGTCGGTACTCTCTTATTTATGCTGGTGATTCATCCGGGAATTACTGTTGTGGTAATTGTCATTACACCGGTATCCCTGTTTGTGGCAGCTTTTATTGCAAAGAATACGTATGATATGTTCCAGCTGCAGTCGAAAACGAGAGGAGAGCAGACCGCACTGATTGATGAAATGATTGGAAACCAGAAAGTAGTGCAGGCCTTTGGACGAGAGGGTAAGGTATTAGAGCGGTTTGATGAAATCAATGAAAGACTAAGAAAATGTTCTTTAAAGGCAATTTTCTTTTCTTCCCTGACGAATCCGTGTACCAGATTTGTCAACAGTCTGGTTTATGCAGCGGTTGGTATTTATGGTGCGGTTCTTGCCATACATGGTGGAATCAGTATAGGCCAGCTGACTTCTTTTTTGAGTTATGCGAACCAGTATACGAAGCCATTTAATGAAATTTCCGGTGTAATTACGGAACTCCAGAACGCACTGGCCTGTGCTGCCCGGATTTTTGACTTTATCAATGAAACACCGCAGCCGGAAGAAAAAGCGACAGAGCTTACAGCAGATGGTCATGTGGAACTGTCCCATGTGGATTTCTCGTATGTGCCGGAAAAACCACTGATTCAGGACTTTAATTTAAAAGTGCAGCTGGGACAGAGAGTTGCCATTGTAGGACCGACCGGCTGTGGAAAAACAACGGTAATCAATCTGTTGATGCGTTTTTACGATGTCAACAGCGGCAGTATCAGGGTGGCAGGAAAGGAAATCCGGGATGTAACGAGAAAGAGTCTGCGTACTTCTTTTGGTATGGTGCTTCAGGATACCTGGCTGAGAGCCGGGACGATCCGGGAAAATATCGCCATGGGAAAGCCGGATGCAACCCTGGATGAGGTAATTGCTGCGGCAAAGGCATCCCATGCCCATAGTTTTATCAAGCGTCTGCCGCAGGGATACGATACTGTAATTGGTGAGGATGGAGGACAGTTATCCCAGGGCCAGAAACAGCTGTTGTGTATTGCCAGGGTAATGCTTTGTCTGCCGCCAATGCTGATTCTGGATGAAGCAACGTCATCGATTGATACAAGAACGGAAATCCGCATTCAAAAGGCGTTTGCTACCATGATGCAGGGCAGAACCAGTTTTATTGTGGCACACCGCCTGTCCACAATTATGGAAGCAGACATTATTCTTGTTATGAAAGATGGAAATATTATTGAACAGGGAAATCATGAAACACTGTTAGCCAAAGGTGGCTTTTATACGACGCTGTATAACAGCCAGTTTTAGTTCAGGAAAAGAGAAAGAATCCTTCCGGAGCTATTCACAGAGCTCCGGAAGGATTCTTTCTCTTTTCCTGTATAAATGTAATAAATACAACCAATTTCTACTGCAAATTCGTGCTTTCTTAGAAGCCCAGTTTCTGTCTCTGTTTTTCCTGCTGGATTTTCATCAGGTAGTTTGTCAGCTGTGGGTTTTTCTCTGAAAATTTACAGCCATATAAGGTTTCCACCCGGTCTTCAAAATCCTGTGTGCGGATAATCTGGGAACTGAGCTGCAATTCGTGTTTGTCATTAATTTTTAAGTGCAGACGAACAGTACGGCCAACGGAAAATTCCTCTTTGGAGAAAAAGGACATACCGGTTTCACTGACATCTTTTACCAGTACCTTGATGTTTTTAGGTCCATTGGCAGTAAAACAGGTCAGCAGCATCTGGCTGCCAATATAAACGCGGTAAGCACCGCGGCGGTTCAGTGTCTCGGCTTCGGCAGAGAGCTCTGCACAGTGATACACTTTGTTTTCAAATTTAATTGCCTTGATGTTGATTCCCCTCCAGCAATAAACATGCTTTTCTTCTACATAAAGCAGATTGACGGAGCAGTCCGGTGGGAAACCGACTACTTTTCCGTTCATCTGGATGGGGGTAAGTAATGCTTTATTGCCTACCATTTGTTCCACAGAGGTAAGCAGGGTGGTTTTTTTTCCATTCATGAAAATTTCCAGTTCAACAGAATGGGACGCCTGTATTTCTGCAGCTGTCATAAATTCCTCCAAATTGTAGTTTAGTCAAGACCAAGTTTCTTTCGCTGCTGCTGCTGCTGGATATCCATCAGATACTTGACCAGCAGTTTGTTTCGTTCCGTGAATTTACAGCCATACAAAAAGGTAGATTCCCGGTTTGGATTTTCACGTTTCCAGAGAAGCTGGGAACTGATACGGATTTCAGTTCCACGCTTAAAGCGCAGATATAAGCGGAGCATCCGGCCAACGGTAAATTCATCTTTGGATACAAAGCACATACCGGTTTCGCTGAGATCACGGATCAGTACTTCGTGCAGCTGGGAACCGGAAGGGGTATAGTGCATCACGTTCATATTTTCTCCAATATATACCCGGTAAGCACCACGGCGGTTCTGGATATAAGAATCTTTGGTCAGCTGGACGCTGTGGTAAACATGTCCGCGGTAATGGACTGCTTTAACTTCGACATCGTTCCAGCAATCTACCTGATTATCATTCGGATAAAACAGATTAACTGTAAATTTAGGAGGAAAACCAACAATTTTTCCATCCAGCCGAATAGGAGTAAGTAAAACACTGTCTTTGATAACGCCTTCCACGGTAGTTAAGAGAGTAGTTTTTTTCCCATCGTGCAGAATTTCCAGTTCGACGGAATGTGCCATTTCAAAATCATTAATATTCATGAGATCCTCCTGGGTATGCTGTGTAAACCTATCTAATGATAATTATACTATAAACTCTAATTGAAAATCAATAGAGATTTCATAAGAAAATTTCATAAAAATTTGCAGAACCTATTGAAAGATGCGAGAAAATGCGGTACACTAAAGTGGTGAAGAAAAATAAAGAGTATTTCTCAAGAAGGAGGACATTATGGAAGTTATTTTAATTATTCTGGTTTTACTCATTTTAATTCTGTTTGCGTCCTGTATCAAGATTGTGCCACAGGCACAGGCTTACGTTCTGGAACGTCTTGGCGGATATCAGGCAACCTGGGATGTAGGTATCCACATGAAGTGGCCTATTATCGACAGAATTGCAAAGCGAGTTGTGCTGAAGGAACAGGTAGTGGATTTTGCACCACAGCCGGTTATCACAAAGGATAACGTAACCATGAGAATCGACACGGTTGTATTCTTCCAGATTACAGATCCTAAGTTATTCGCTTATGGTGTGGAAAACCCAATCATGGCGATTGAAAATCTGACAGCAACCACTCTTCGTAACATTATTGGTGATCTGGAACTGGACGAAACCTTAACATCCAGAGAAGTTATCAACACTAAGATGAGAGCATCTCTTGATGCAGCAACTGACCCATGGGGCATTAAGGTAAACCGCGTGGAATTAAAGAATATCATTCCTCCGGCAGCTATCCAGGATGCCATGGAGAAGCAGATGAAGGCAGAGCGTGAACGCCGTGAAGCCATCCTCATCGCAGAAGGTGAAAAGAAGTCTACCATCCTGGTAGCAGAAGGTAAGAAGGAATCTGCAATTCTCGAAGCAGAGGCAGAAAAGGAAGCCGCTATCCTTCGTGCAGAAGCAAAGAAGGAAGCCATGATTCGGGAAGCAGAAGGTCAGGCACAGGCAATCCGTGCCGTACAGCAGGCGAATGCAGAAGGTATCCAGTTCTTAAATGAGGCAAATCCAAATGCCGGTGTACTTCAGTTAAAGAGTCTGGAGGCATTTGCCAAGGCAGCAGACGGAAAGGCAACCAAGATTATTATCCCATCCGAAATCCAGGGTATCGCTGGTCTTGCCAAGTCTGTAGTGGAAGTATCCGCAAAGGAATAAGTTACGGAAGGTAGTAGAGTTATGGATTTAAAAGGACGTTCTTTTTTAACATTAAAAGATTTTACAGCAGAAGAAATTCTGGGTCTGATTGACCTTGCTGCTGATTTGAAGGCAAAGAAAAAGCAGGGAATTACCGGTGACAGCTTAAAGGGAAAGAATATTGCCCTTATTTTTGAAAAGCCATCTACCAGAACCCGTTCTGCCTTTACCGTGGGCTGTGTGGATGAGGGCGGTCATCCGGAATATCTTGGCCGTGAAGATATCCAGCTTGGTCATAAGGAAAGTGTGGAAGATACTGCCAGAGTGCTTGGACGTATGTTTGACGGTATCCAGTTCCGTGGTTTCAAGCAGGATACCGTGGAAAAGCTGGCAAAATACAGTGGAGTTCCGGTTTGGAATGGTCTGACCGATGAGTACCACCCAACCCAGATTTTAGCGGATTTCCTTACCATGAAGGAACAGTTTGGTTATTTGAAGGGCTTAAAACTTGTTTTCGTAGGTGACGGACGTAACAACATGGCGAACAGTCTGATGATTGGTTCTGCCAAGGTAGGTGTACATATTACGATTCTTGCACCAAAGTCCCTGTGGCCGCAGGAAGAGCTGATAGAGCTGTGCCGTGAGTACGCAAAGGAATCCGGCAGTGTGGTAGAGATTTCGGATGATTTATCCGCAGTGAAAGATGCCGATGCCGTTTATACAGATGTATGGTGCTCCATGGGTGAAGAAGACAAGGCGGCAGAACGTGTAGCCATCCTGCGCCCATACCAGGTAAATCAGGAACTGATGGATAAGACAGGAAAGGACTCCACAATTTTCCTGCATTGTCTGCCGGCAGTAAAGGGTAATGAAGTAACAGAAGAGATTTTTGACAAGTTTGCCGATGTTGTATTTGATGAAGCGGAAAACCGCATGCATACCATTAAGGCAGTTATGGTTGCTACCCTTGGAAAGTAAGGATATGTTAAAAAAAGTTTTAAAGTTTTTGAAAAATAAACAACGGGTGCTGGACACCGCAAATGTACTGCTGGGGCTGTTAATGTTGACAGCCCTGGCTGTTTTCTGGAAAACTGGAAATAAAATCAGTATGTATCTGGTTATTTTTTCTGGCGGTCTGATGAACCTAAGCAATGGATACCGCTATCTGAACAGTAAAGATCATAAGAATATGGGATATTCCATGATTCTGCTGGGGGTAGTGATACTGGTGCTTGGACTTGTTGTCATGGTATTGTAATTTATAATTTTTCTAATGGTTTTCTATGTTGCTCTATAGAGAGTGCAACGTAATTTTACTGGTAGTTTCGAGGTTATATTAAGGAAGAATAAGCAGGAGTACATCAAAAATACATCAGATTTTGAAGGATTGTAATGCAAAAAAACATGAATTCATGTGTATTTGTGTGTAACGATATGTAATACAATATATGCACAGCGAAAGGACTAATATCTTATGACTGTGGAAAATCAAGACGTTTTCGAAAGAAGACGTCTTTTTTTAATACAAAAAACAGGAGGTCATGAACATGACAAACACAGCGTTAAGTGCAAAATGGAAAGCAGGAGTAATATACAGTACAAAGTTCCTGCAGCATAACTTTTCGAATGGAGGTCTGTATGCTAAAGCTTAGAATGATGGGAACGAAAACAGATATCAAATGGTTTAAAGATATCCTAAAAAAGAATCCCGAAGTAGAGGTATTACAAACTTCCGAACCTTATGAAAATAAGGGAACAAACAAATATTACAGAGCGTATGCGGAAGTAGAGAAGAAATCAGAGAAAAATGTATAGTCTGGAGGAAAAGTTATGTGTAAAGTAATTGCTATTGCAAATCAGAAGGGTGGAGTAGGAAAGACTACCACAACAAGTAATTTAGGAATTGGTCTGGTACAAAAAGGTTACAAGGTATTGTTGATTGATGCAGACGCCCAAGGAAGCCTAACAGCAAGTCTGGGCTGGCAGGAACCTGACCGTTTGGATGTGACATTAGCAACTATTATGGGCGATTTGATTAATGATAAAGAGATAACACCAGAAGCAGGCATACTTCATCATGAAGAAGGGGTTGACCTTATGCCAGGAAATATTGAATTATCTGGTTTAGAAGTATCTCTGGTAAATGTTATGAGCAGGGAAAAGATTTTACAGGAGTATATCAATCTTGTGAAAGATAATTATGATTACATTCTTATTGACTGTATGCCATCACTTGGAATGATTACGATTAATGCATTTGCCTGTGCGGATAGTATCCTTATTCCGGTGCAGGCAGCGTACCTTCCAGTGAAGGGATTGCAGCAGCTTATAAAGACAATTGGTAAAGTAACAAGGCAATTAAATTCCAAATTAAAAATAAGTGGAATTCTATTAACTATGGTGGACTCCAGAACAAACTATGCAAAGGATATTACAGTAATGCTCCAGGAGGCATATGGAAGCAGAGTTAGAATTTTCAGTAACAGTATTCCGATGTCGGTCAGAGCAGCGGAAATTTCTGCAGAGGGTGTAAGTATCTTTAAGCATGACCCAAAGGGAAAAGTTGCAGCAGCGTATATGGATTTAACAGAGGAGGTGATTGCGGATGAATAATCGAAGCGCAGGTAAAATTCAGTTAGGTTCTTATGATGATTTATTTGGAGGAAGCGGAGAACAGGTGAAGAGTGTTCCGCTTGAGGAACTGCATACGTTTCGCAATCATCCATTCAAAGTATTGGATAATGAAAAGATGGAAGAACTTGCAGAGAGTATTAAACAGTATGGGGTACTTATGCCGGGAATTGCCCGGCCCCGACTGGAAGGTGGGTATGAAATTATCGCAGGACATTGCAGAAAACGGGGAAGTGAACTGGCAGGTCTTAAAGAAATGCCAGTATTTGTCCGGAATTATTCAGATGACGAAGCTGTCGTGATTATGGTGGATACAAATATCCAGCGTGAAGATTTGCTGCCGAGTGAAAAAGCCAGAGCCTATAGAATGAAATTTGAAGCATTGCGACATCAAGGAAAAAATACTGGAAAGCACACGTTTGATGAAATTGGAGAAACTGCCGGAGAGTCAGGAAAAACAGTTCAGAGATACATCTGGTTATCAAGACTGAATGATGAACTGCTGGATATGGTAGACAGTAAAAAACTTGGAATTGTTCAGGGAATCAATATATCATTCCTAAGTGAATTACAGCAGGAATGGGTTATGGACATTATTCTGGAACAGAAAATTAAGGTAAGTAACTGGCAAAGCGAAGAATTAAAAAATTGCAGCAAAGAAGGAAAGCTTACGGTTTCTGTGGTAAAGCAGATTTTAGATAAGCAGACCGAGAATACAGAAAAAGAAAAGATGGTTTCTAAGGTTACAATTAAATCAGATACATTAACGCAGTTCTTTCCTCCAGAATATACGGAGGAAGAGATAAGAGAGGTAATTCTGCAGCTCCTTGAGGATTGGAGGAAGCAAACTACAAATTAAACTGAAGAGAGGAATACATAATGGGGACAATGATAATGCCAGATAATATGTCACTACAGTTTGACTATTATTATGGGAACGAAGCGGAGCAGTTTACATTTATCCGGATACCAAAAGTTTTATTGAAAGACAAGCGTTTTTCCAGGCTGTCTTCGGACGCTAAATTATTGTATGGAATTCTTTTGGACAGAATGCAGCTGTCAATCAGAAATCAGTGGATTGATGAACAGAACAGAGTCTATATCATTTACCGGATAACTGAAATCATGGAGGATTTTGGGTACAGTAATAAAAAGGCTGGTGAGATGCTCAATGAGCTGCACAAGTTTGGGATAATTGAAAAAGTTCGGAGAGGACAGGGTAAACCGGATTTGATATATGTGAAAAATTTTGTTCAGAAACAGGAGAATCTGTCTTATTTGGCAGACAAGCCGGAGGAAACTGAAAAAATTGAGGAACCGCAAACCCAGGCAGAATCACGGGATTTTCAGAAGTGTAAAATTTACACTTCTAGAAATGTAGAAAACGGAACTTCCAGAAGTGTAGATTTTACACTTCAAGAAATGGCAAATCTACACTTCAAGACATGTAAAAATTACACGCAGAATAATACTGATATTAATAATATTAATATTAATAATACTGACATATCTATCCATCCATCTATCAGTTTACAGGAAACCACGTCCCCGGTTTCTGAAATGACAGATGAGGTGGGTGGATATATAAGGCAGTACAGAGAACTGATTCGTCAAAATATTGAGTACGATGCGCTCCGGATACAGCCGGGGCTGTTGGAGTACGAAAAAAATCTGATAGAGGAACTGTATGAAATAATATGTGACGTGGTATGTATTCCGCAGGAGAAAATAATGGGATATCCCTATGAATTGGTAAAATCCCAGTTTTTGAAATTAACTGGAAGACACATTAAGTATGTTCTGCAATGTATGAAGCAGAATTTTTCAGAGATAAAAAATATTCGAAATTATCTGATAACTGCGTTGATAAATGCGGAACAGACAATGAATCATTATTACCAGAGTGAGGTTAATCGTATAAAGGATATGGGTAAAACAATGGAAAAAGAGAAAGAAAGGAATTATCACGGCAGGGTATTGCCAGGATTGGAGAAATTATGTCCAGAGCTAAGGATAGGAGATGATTATGCATGACGATGATAAACAGATGCTAATTCATGTGTTGAAACTGTTCATGGCAGCATGCCTGTATGTGGGTATGGGTATATTTGTTGCTCATAGCGGTTTATCTTTATTAAGGAGTAATGTACAGGAGTCATTGGTGGTTTTGGAAGAATTGGAGACAATAACTTCAATACCAACAGTTAGACCAACGGAAGCAGTGATAATAACTCCAATACCAACACAGGCGATAATTCAGCAGGAAACAACGGTAATTTATGAAGCAGAACGGATTGATTATACAATCCCACTAATGGCAGTAATAATCTTAATTGTTGTAGTTATTGTGCTAGTTTTTATTGTTTTTATGTACAAGCTCCATGTAGATAAAAAGAAGAAAGAAATGGAGTATAACAAACAAATTTTGCAAATGGAATTACATACTTTTGAACAGGAGGCAGTGAATAAACTGAAAGAAAAATATGAAAATCAGAAGCGAGGAAGTAGTTATGATGAAAGATAGTACAAATAATAATCAGGATGATGTTATTAATATTGAGAGAAAAGGAATGAGCTGGAACTTCATGAAGGAAGTAAATGAAAATGCTGCAGAGGATAGTTTAATACTGGATCCTAAAAGTGAAATATTTTCTTCTAATGTTGTTCAGGATACAGTAGAAGAAAATGAAAAGATGAAAAAGAAATTTAAGCAACAGCAAAGAATTTCCTATAGCGTTGCTTTAGCTTCACTTGTTCTTTCAGCAATTTGCTTTTTATTAAGTGAAGAAGCTGCTATGAATAATGCAATGAAAAATGGTATGCTCAGCTTTTCGATAATGAATATCATATCTGTTGCATTACATGTGTTTTTGGCATTGAGAAGAAAGATGTATTTTGAACAAGGAACCTATATAGGTTTTTAACAATAGCATATCTGAACTACAGGAGGCAGTTCCTCATCCGGCTGCCTTCTTTTTTTTGCGTCCTGACGCAGGCGCAGCCTCCGGGGTCTTAGGGGTGTCCCCTAACAAGCCATCAGCGAAAAGCTGCATGGGCATTTGTCTGACAAATGCGTATCTTGCCAATGCTATCGCATTGGAAATCAGGGATTTATAGCGGAAATATTTCGGAAAATTACAGGAGAAACTCCGCTGTTTTAGAGGCATGGAATTATTAAGGCAGGGACAGGGGTGGAAAAAAAGCGGTAAAAAGCAGGAAATAAAGAGGAAAAGTAACGGACATCCGGTGGAAAATTTTACGATAAAAAAGAAGCAAAAAAATAAAATACTAAACTACAGTTGAACAATTTTATGCAAATACGTGAGATGATAAAAGGGAAATAAGAAAAAACTTTAGGACACAATGTCTTAAAGTGGTGGAGGTGAATATATGGAACTGCTATTTGATTCAGGAAAGTTTGTTGAAGACTACGGCGTATGTCTGGAAGAAACAGTGGAGGAAAGTGAACTGGAAGAAAAGGAGGAATTACAGTGGGAAGAGCTTTTGAGAAAGTAATGGAGAACAGACGTCAACTTGCAGAAACTCTCAGGAAAAATATGCTGGATGGAACAATTGTGGGAAAGAATATTTCCGGACTGTGTGAGAGTCCGCAAAATCCGGTGAGTCAGAAAGTATATAGAGGAGTAAACAGAATGACTCTGATACTGGCTGCTGCAGAGAGAGGTTATCAGGATCCACGCTGGATGACCTTTGACCAAATCAAATTACAAAAGTATCACTTAAGAAAGGGAAGTAAAGGAGTACTGTGTGAATACTGGGATTTTGGTCAGGAGAAGAGTGATGAGGCAGAACTACAGGAAAATATGCAGCAGCCTAAAGTGGGATATTATTATGTTTATAATGCAGCAGATGTGGAGGGTATCGAACCGTATAAAAGAAAAGAACCGACAGTGTCAGAACAGAACAGCATCAGAAGTTTTATCCAGAGCAGATTGCCAGTGCAGGAGAGGGCTGCTTTACAGAGCGGGATTGCACAACTGTTTACAGAGATGGAGTTTGGAATCACTGAAATGGTTGGAATAAGTGCCGAAAAAGAGGAATTACCAGCAACAGGCGAAATAGTGCGTGCAATACAACAGGCACAGCTTCAAAGTGAGGATATTATTTTTCAATACGAAAAAAGCCTCTTACAGGATTCTGAGTTTGTGGAACATGTTCCAATAGTTCTGGATGAGAGAAAAGAGAGCAGAGGGCAGGAAGAACCGCTGGAGAGTCAGGGCGAATATGCAGAAACCATCCGAAATGATGATATTGGAAAGATAGGGGACTTTGGGAAAAAAATCGGAGGAGCCAGGAAGGATAACTGGAAGCTTTTTGGCTTGCGTGTGGAAGATATTCTTGATATGACTTCTGGAGAAAGGGAAAAGTATGTCACAAAGGATAATATCTGGAAGAAGCCGGACTATGAAGCAATGCTGTCAGAAGGACTGCCAAAAAAGGTGGCCTGGTATATTAAGAGGACAAGAGATAAGTTAATCAGTAAACCGGGCAGACAGGAACATCAGGAAGGTTACATTGCTTTTGTACAGGATTTGAAGAACAGTATTATGAATGTAAAAACAGAGCAGGACTGTATAGCATTTTACAAGGAATTTCTGCTGAAGAAGGGTTATCTTGTCCCGGGAATGATGTATGGTCTGGAAATAACAGAAAAATGTGCTTCTTTTCATCGGGAGCCATGATCAGGGCAAAGTCATCTTTTTTCTTAAAGACAAGCATGGGATGGGGAGAGAATGTGAACACAACGCTTTTCAGGCCCTGTTCCTCCGCAAACTGCTT
>JAGBBW010000038.1 GCA_017938285.1 Lachnospiraceae bacterium | reverse complement strand
TGCTGAGGGTCCAAAGCACTTCGACATGAACTTAACCAGAGCAAAGTTTGATGAATTAACACATGACTTAGTAGAAAGAACAGCAACACCTGTTCAGAATGCGTTAAGAGATGCAGGTATTTCCGCTTCCGAACTTTCCAAGGTATTATTAGTAGGTGGTTCCACAAGAATCCCTGCAGTACAGGATAAGGTAAAGCAGCTGACCGGTCATGAGCCAAGCAAGACCTTAAATCCGGACGAATGTGTAGCACTTGGTGCTTCCATCCAGGGTGGTAAGCTTGCCGGTGACGCAGGTGCAGGCGACATCCTTCTTCTGGACGTTACTCCACTTTCCCTCTCTATCGAGACCATGGGTGGTGTGGCAACCAGACTGATTGAAAGAAATACAACCATCCCAACCAAGAAGAGCCAGATTTTCTCCACAGCAGCAGATAACCAGAGTGCCGTAGACATCAACGTTGTACAGGGTGAGCGTCAGTTCGCAAGAGATAACAAGTCTCTTGGCCAGTTCCGTCTGGATGGTATTCCGGCAGCAAGAAGAGGTGTGCCACAGATTGAGGTTACCTTCGATATCGATGCCAATGGTATCGTAAACATATCCGCTAAGGATCTTGGAACAGGCAGAGAACAGCACATCACCATCACCGCTGGTTCCAACCTGTCTGACGCTGATATCGAAAAGGCAGTAAAGGAAGCTGCTGAGTACGAAGCTCAGGATAAGAAGCGTAAAGAAGCAGTTGAAACAAGAAATGACGCTGACTCCATGGTATTCCAGACAGAGAAGGCACTTTCTGAAGTAGGCGACAAGCTCAGCGCAGATGACAAGGCAGCAGTAGAAGCAGACCTTGCACACTTAAAGGAACTCATCGAAAAGACAAATCCGGAGGTTATGTCCGAAGGTGAAGTTGCTGACATCAAGGCAGCAAAGGAAAAGCTGATGACAAGTGCACAGAACCTGTTTGCAAAGTTATACGAGCAGAACCAGGGTGCTGCAGGCGCAGGTCCTGACATGGGCGGTGCAGGCTTTGGCGGTGCAGATATGGGCGGTCAGTCCAACTCCTACCAGGATGATGTCGTGGACGGTGACTATAGAGAAGTTTAATTTGCTTGCATAAAGCGGGCGAATATGGTATAGTAATGGCATCTGCCGGGAAATCCCGTGCAGATGTCATTCTGTTACATTATGTGGATACCGTGTGCAGAAGGTGGGGCGGAATGTATAGGAAGACTTCTGTCAGACTGTCTGGAACAGGATTGTTCCTATGTATTCCAGGGACTGGTGTGAGTGTTTTACAGTCTGCATGGGTATGCCGTTTGAACACAGACACTAACAGAGTAAGAATGGAACTTTGTAACTGTTCAGCACAGGCCGAATCACTTGCTGATGAGGCCGTATAACAGTGATTCGAGTGTGAGCAAATCCCATCAGCGAAGCTGATTCTCATGGATTTGTGAAACGTAACTATGAAGGTACTGAATAGTTATGGAACTTTTATAGAATTCAGGTGAGAGAATTATGGCAGAGAGTAAGAGAGATTATTATGAGGTCCTTGGTATTTCCAAGGGTGCAACAGAAGCAGAAATAAAGAGTGCCTACCGTAAGGTGGCAAAGAAATATCATCCGGATGCCAATCCGGGCAATGCAGAAGCGGAAGTAAAGTTTAAAGAAGCAGCAGAAGCTTATGCCGTACTTGGAGACGCGGATAAGCGCCGCCAGTATGACCAGTTCGGTCACGCAGCCTTTGAACAGGGCGGCATGGGTGGCGGTGGATTTGATTTCTCCGGCGACATGAGTGATTTGTTCGGCAGCTTTGGTGATATTTTTGGTGATTTATTCGGTGGCGGTGGAAGACGCCGTGCCAACAATGGTCCAATGAAGGGTGCCAATACCCGTGCGGGCATCCGCATTACCTTTGACGAAGCCGTATTCGGTACAGAGAAGGAACTGGACTTAAATTTAAAGGAAGAATGTAATACCTGTCATGGTTCTGGTGCAAAGCCGGGAACTTCTGCGGAAACCTGTCAGAAATGTGGTGGCCGTGGTCAGGTTGCTTATGCAGAGCGGACCATTTTTGGTATGTCCCAGACACTGCAGGCATGTCCGGACTGCCGTGGAACCGGTAAGATTGTAAAGGAAAAGTGTAATGACTGCCGTGGTGTGGGTTACCAGACCGTGAGAAAGAAAATCCAGGTATCCATTCCGGCTGGTATTGACCATGGCCAGAGCATCCGCATCCGTGGCAAGGGAGAGCCTGGTGAGCGTGGCGGGGAACGTGGCGACCTGCTGGTAGAAGTAGCAGTCAGCGGACATCCGACTTTCCAGAGACAGGATTATGATATTTTCTCCAATGCACCATTGTCCTTTACCACAGCAGCCCTTGGCGGTGAGGTAAGAATCAGCACAGTGGATGGGGATGTGATGTATACGGTGGCTCCGGGTACCCAGACCGGAACAAGAGTACGTCTCCGTGGCAAGGGTGTTCCGTCCCTCAGAAATAAAGAAGTCCGTGGTGACCATTATGTTACCCTGGTAGTGCAGGTTCCAACCAAGCTGACCAGTGAACAGAAGGAAGCTATCCGCCATCTGGAGGAAGTCATGAACGGTGACAAGAGCAGCGCAGCAGGTGCTGAGAAAAAATCAGAGAAAAAGGGAATGAAGAAAGTGAAAGAGTTCTTCGACAATCTGGTGGATGACGATAAATAAGCGAAAAAAAGCAGGGTGGCGTGTGTAACAGCATGCCAGTCTGTTTTTGTGCGTTTACGAATATAAACTGTTCTTTGAGGAGTGCAAACATTAAAAAAATAATATCAGTATCAGGACAGAAAATTTGGAAAGGAAAAATGGCAACGGAAGTATATGCTGTATATTGCTATAAGAGGGCGTGACAAGTTACTTCAATTTGCTCTTGAAATCAAGAAACAACCATATTTATTTCTTAGAGAAAAATCTTTGACACAGCTTGCTGTGCTGACACAGGGATTTGTTTTGGGCTATAATAATGCATGTGCAGATGAGTTACAGCGATTCAGTGAAGCAACAAAAGAAAGAAATATATGGGGAGAGTTTCACGAATTCTTCATAAAAAAATATAATATTCCATCCATATATCACTTGGAAAAGATTGAATTGTGTGGTTCTGAAGAAAGGGCATTTGATTTGTTTTTTGAAGAACTGGAATATTATCTGAAGGAACATAAGGAAGATATTCCAAGGTGACGGTCTGAATAATGGAAAAACGCATGCCCCAGGGTTTAAAGTTATAGGGAGGCAACAAAAAAATGTTTGCGCTTGATAAACAGGGCTGTGGGAAACTGCTTCGAATTGCCTTTGAAGTTAAGAAACGCCCACCGTTATTTTTTAAAGAGAAATCCTTTACAAAACTGATGTTATTACTGCAAGGCTTTGTTTATGGATATAATTATTATGAACATAACAAAGAAGAAATCTGTGAATTGGTTACTTCTTGCGAGGGAGCAGGTAGTGAAAATATGTGGACTGAGTTTCAGGAATATTTTCACAAAAAATATAACACCTCATCTTTATATCATGCGGAAGTAATAGAATTATGCGGTTCCGAGGAAAAAGCATTTGATTTGTTTTTTGAAGAACTGGAAGGGTATTTGACAGCGCATGGTGTAGAGATACCTAAGGTTCGATGAATAAACACTATGGAGAGGGATATCATATGTTTGCCATTGATAAACAGGGTTGCGATAAACTAATTCGATTTGCTTTTGGAGTTAAGAAACGCCCGCTTTTGTTTCTTCAAGAGAAATCATTGACACAACTGACACTATTATTGCAGGGTTTTATTTATGGATATAATAATAAATGTGCGTATGGTTTAAAAGGTTTTCATGAAGCAACAAAAAGTGGTAACATATGGTTAGAGTTTCAGGAATATTTTCACAAAAAATATAACACCTCATCTTTGTATCATGTGGAAGTAATAGAATTATGCGGTTCCGAGGAAAAAGCATTTGACCTGTTTTTTGAGGAACTGGAATGGTATTTAACGGAGCATGGTGTGGAGATACCCAAGGTTCGATAAAAAAATGGAAAACATACGGTGAAGGAGACGAATTATGAAGTGGAAAAAATTAGCGTTAGAAACAACAACAGAAGCGGTAGATTTAGTCAGTGACATGTTAAATGAACTTGGCATTGACGGTATTGAAATCGAGGACAACGTGCAGCTTTCCGAAGAAGACCAGAAGAAAATGTTCATTGACATTCTGCCGGAGCTTCCGCCGGACGAAGGCAAAGCCATTGTGAATTTTTATCTGGATGAAGAGGATGATATTGAGGCGAAGATTGTGGAAATTACGGCAGGACTGGAAGAACTGGACACCTTTGTGGACACCGGTTCCAAGGTGATTACTGTATCGGAGACGGAGGACACTGACTGGATTAACAACTGGAAAGCGTTCTTTAAGCCATTCCGTGTGGATGATACCATTGTGATTAAGCCTACCTGGGAGACGCTTAAGGAAACCAGGGAACAGGATATGGTGATTGAAATTGACCCAGGCACTGCCTTTGGTACAGGTTCACATGAGACTACCAAACTCTGTATTTTGAACTTAAAGAAGTATGTAAAGGCAGGGGACAAGGTACTGGACCTTGGCTGTGGCAGCGGTATTCTGTCCATTATTGCAAGAAAGCTGGGTGCTTCCTTTGTCCTTGGTACGGACATTGATGAAAATGCGGTTAATGTGTCCGGGGAAAATGCCTGCCAGAATGACATTTCTGCGGCAACTGCCCTGACCATGCCGGGAGAAGATGCAGAAAATGACAGTATCGTATTTGAAATGGCGCAGAAGGGCTGCGGCTATTATTTAAGCAATGTGCTGACAGAAGCAGAGTCCAGAAAGAAGCTGGGTGACGATTATGATGTTGTTGTGGCAAATATTCTGGCAGATGTGATTATTCCGTTAGCAGAAATTGCCGGAGAGTTTATGAAGCCGGGAGCAGTATTTATCAGCTCCGGTATTATCAACACCAAGGCGGAGGCAGTAAAGGAGGCACTGCTTGCCAACAAGTTTGAGATTGTGGAAACGACACAGATGGGAGACTGGTTCTCTTATGTGGCAAAGAAGAATTAGTTCTGGAACGGAGAGTAGTTCAGCATGAATTATAGAGAGAGAAGAGAAAAAGTATATAGCCAGATGGAGGAAAAGAGCATTCTTATCCTGTATTCCGGAGAGGCTCTGCATATCAGTGCGGACGCTTACCATCATTTTGAAGCAAACCGCCAGTTTTTTTACCTGACGGGTATCCGCAGGGAAAATATGGCGCTGGTGCTGGAAAAGTGCGGGGAAAAGCTGGAGGAGACCTTATATATTGAACCGGTTGACCCATCAGTGGAGCGCTGGGTTGGAAAGAAGATGACAGAGGAGGAAGCAAAGGAAATCAGTGGTGTGGAAGCGGTTGCTGTGATGGACAGCCTGCCGTCTGCGCTGGACCGGATTATGACAAGAAAGCTTCCGAAAAAGGTGTATTTTGACACATACCGCCACCAGATGAGTGACCTGCCGGATTACAATGCGGCAAAGGCACAGGCGTTTATTTCAGCGTATCCGGGAATTGCAGTGGAGTCCATTTATCCGGCAGTGGCAGCACTCCGTATGGTAAAGGACGCTGATGAAGTGGCACTTACCAAAGAAGCGGTAAAGGTGACGGAAGAGGCATTAAATCATGTGCTGGCAACATTAAAGCCTGGCATGATGGAATACCAGGTACAGGCAGAGTTTGAATATAAAGTGAAGTCCCTTGGTGCAGATGGTATGGCATTTCCTACGATTGCCGGTTCCGGCATCAATGGCACCATGCTGCATTATGAGACAAACCATGACGTCTGTAAGGAAAATACGCTGGTTCTTCTGGACCTTGGTGCCAGAGTAAAAGGCTACAATGCGGACATTACCAGAACTTATCCGGTCAGTGGAAAGTTCACAGAACGCCAGAAACAGTTTTACAACATTGTTCTGAAAGCAAACCGTTCTGTGGCAGAGATGGCAAAGCCGGGTCTGACCTTAAAAGAACTGAACGACCACTGCAAGAGCGTACTGGCAGAAGGGCTGATTGGTCTTGGGCTGATAGAAAAGGAAGAGGAAGTCGGCAAATACTATATGCACGGTGTTTCCCACCACCTTGGCATTGACGTTCATGATGTGACGGTGCCGGAGCAGGCAAAGCTTATGCCTGGCATGATAATTACGGATGAGCCGGGGCTTTATATTGATGAAGAGGAAATTGGCATTCGTATTGAGGATGATTTATTGATTACGGAAGATGGCTGTGAGGTATTATCCGAGTCCATCGTGCGTACCGTAGAAGAGATTGAAGCAAAAATGAAGGAACGGTAAGGAGAGTATGCATTGTTTTTACTGTGAGGCAGGAAATGTATCGGAAGACCGGATTGTTATTACCGGTTCCGATGTGAATCATATAAAAAATGTACTGCGAATGAGGAACGGCGAGGAACTGATGATCTGTGATGGTACCGGAATGGAATATACGTGCCGGATTGCAGAGTTTCCCGCAGGAGAGGTACTGCTTGATATTCTTAAGGCAGAAAAGGCTTCGACGGAGCTTCCGGTGCGTCTGAAATTGTATCAGGGTCTGCCAAAGAAGGACAAAATGGAGTTAATTATCCAGAAGGCGGTGGAACTGGGTGCGGTGGAAGTTATTCCGGTTATGACGAAACGCTGTATTGTAAAGCTGGAGGATGAAAAGAAAGAAGCAAAAAAACTGGAACGCTGGCAGGCGATTGCGGAAAGTGCGGCAAAGCAGTCCGGCCGTGGAATCATTCCAACGGTGTCCAGAGTATTAAATTATAAAGAAGCTGTGAAGCAGGCTGTGGCAGAGGGAATGGCACTGATTCCGTATGAACTGGCAGAGGGTATGAAATCTTTAAAAGAAGCGGCAGCAAAGGCACCGGAGCAATCGGTGATATCGGTGTTTATCGGGCCGGAAGGCGGATTTGAAGAGTCAGAAGTGGAGTTTGCCAGAGAGCAGGGCGTGGTTCCGGTGTCTTTGGGAAAAAGAATTTTGCGAACAGAGACAGCAGGATTTACGACACTGTCGATTTTGATGTATGAGATAGAGTGTGCGCAGGAATAGAGGAAAATAGTATGGAAGCATATTTAGATAATGCGGCAACGACCAGAGTCAGTCCTGCCGTTATGGAAAAAATGAATCAGGTATTTCTGACGGATTTTGGAAATCCGTCCTCCATGCACAAAAAGGGCATGGAAGCGGAGCTGTATATCCGGGAGGCAAAAAAGCAGATTGCGGACTGTTTAAAATGTGAACCGTCAGAGATTATCTTTACTTCCGGCGGAACCGAGTCCAACAATATGGCACTGATTGGTACAGCGCTGGCAAACAAACGTACCGGAAACCATATTATTACGACACGGATTGAACATGCTTCGGTGTACCAGCCGCTGCTGTTTCTGGAGGAGCTTGGTTTCCGGGTGACGTTTGCTCCGGTGGACGAGGCTGGAAGAGTTAAAGTGGATGAACTGGTGGAGTCGGTTGGTGATGATACCATTTTAGTTTCGGTCATGTATGTCAATAATGAAATCGGCAGTATTGAGCCGGTGGCAGAAATTGCAAAGAAAATTAAGGAAAAGAATCCGAAAGTGCTGTTTCATGTGGACGCCATCCAGGCGTTTGGTAAAATGAAAATCCAGCCGGGCAGGGAAGGCATTGATTTGCTCAGCGTCAGCGGACATAAGATTCATGGTCCGAAGGGAAGCGGCTTTTTATACGTGAAGAATAAAACGAAAATCCGCCCGATTCTGCACGGCGGCGGGCAGGAAAAGGGTATGCGCTCCGGCACGGAGAATGTTCCGGCCATTGCAGGACTGGGACAGGCGGCAAGGGATATGTATGCCAGTCTGGAAGCAAACCGGAAGCACCTGTTTGAATTAAAGGAGCTGCTGGCAGAGCGGTTTTCCAGATTAGAAGGTGTGACGTTAAACGGTATTCCGGAAGAAGGAATTTCCGCTACGGCACCTCATGTGTTAAGTGCCAGCTTTCATGGAATCCGCAGTGAGGTGCTGCTGCATGCACTGGAAGAAAAGGGTGTGTATGTCTCCTCCGGTTCCGCCTGCTCCTCCAATCACCCGGATATCAGCGGAACGTTAGTTGCCATCGGGGTGAAAAAGGAACTGCTGGATGCAACGCTCAGGTTCAGCTTTTCAGTGACAACAACAAAGGAAGAGGTGGAATATGCAGCGGACTGTGTGGAGGAGCTGCTGCCACAGCTGAGAAGGTTTTTCCGTAAATAAAAAGGTTACTGTTCACACGGAACTTTTACACAATCGTGGATAGTAGTTTTTGGAGAGAAAAATATCCAAATGTCCGACATCTCTGACACAACTGTACGTTTTTGGCGAACATAGCCGTACATTTCCTGGTGCGTGGCAATCAC
>JAGBBW010000037.1 GCA_017938285.1 Lachnospiraceae bacterium | reverse complement strand
GCTTCAGGGGAAGAAACCGAAGAGGAGGATACGGAAGAAGAGGAAGAAGCAGAGGAAAAACCGGGCAGACAGAGCATAGAAGAACCGGAAGAACAGAATCCGCTTTTACAGTATGATGATAAAAAACTGAAAAAAATCATGGTGGCATATAAAGTGAAAAAACATCATGTTACGGTGCTGATTGACAACTGCAGGACAGAGCATATCGTGGAGAGTCCGGCATATATGTGGAAAGATTCGTCCTATTTGTATTTTCTTGTGCTGGCAGACGAACCGAGGATGATTAAGTCCAGTCTGGCGGAATCTTCTGTAATCCATATCCGCAGGGGAGCTCCTGCCCGGCCGATGGAAGAGTATGCGGATCTGAATGTGCCTTCTCCTGTCAGTCTGGTATTTGGTGGCCTGCTTCCGAAGTATTACAAAGTGGAAAGCAGTCCATACCGGATGGAGTATAAAAAGAATCTGTATTCTGCCGCACCGGGTATCTGGTGTACACCGGCTTCGGTAAAACAGATGCTGAAGCTTCTTCCGGCTAATTTTGTACTGGACGACAGCAAAGTGGAATATGAAAGCGAGTATTACCAGAATATTTATATTGCCAGAATCATGTACTGGGACGGCGTGTACAGTGGACAGGAATATAAGGAAAAAGTGCTGGAAGTGTTGTCAGGGCTGGCAAAGGCAGAACTGTCAGAAGGTACAGTGAAGGGGTATTTATCGGCTATGATGCAGAAAGGGCTGATTCCGAGGGAATATGCAGATTATGTGCTTTCCAAAAAGAAGAAAAAGAAATAATAACACAGATTTTCAAAAGTTCACAGGAAAAGACAAAAAGATATTGACAATACTCGTATGATTGTATACAATTATACAAAAGTTTGAAAAGGGAGCGTATAAAACTATGCAGAATCGTAAAGTACATATTAATCCACAAAACAATCTGCTGTTTTTGGAAGAAAAAATTTATCCATTAGTAGACGTGAAAGAACCAAACGTGTTCCGCAATCTGTTTCCATATGACGAAATTCCTAAAATTGCGTTCAATGACCGAATTGTTCCACATAATTTCCCGGATGAAATCTGGATTACAGATACGACATTCCGTGATGGACAGCAGTCACGTGCGCCGTATACACCAGAGCAGATTGTGACAATTTATGATTATCTGCATAAGCTGGGCGGACCAAACGGCTTAATCCGCCAGAGTGAGTTTTTTGTATACAGCAAGAAGGACAGAGATGCGTTATATAAGTGTATGGAACGTGGTTATAAGTTCCCGGAATGTACTACCTGGATTCGTGCCAGCAAGAAGGACTTTGAACTGGTGAAGTCCATCGGTATCCGTGAAACCGGTATTCTGGTAAGCTGTTCCGACTATCACATTTTCTATAAGATGAAGATGACCCGTGCCCAGGCAATGGAGCATTACTTAAATGTGGTAAGAGAGTGTCTGGAAACCGGTATTGCACCAAGATGCCACCTGGAAGACATTACCCGTTCTGATATCCACGGTTTTGTTATTCCGTTCTGTTTTGAGCTGATGAAGCTGGGTGCGGAATATAATATTCCGGTCAAGATTCGTGCGTGTGATACGATGGGTTATGGTGTCAACTTCTCCGGTGCGGTAATTCCACGTTCCGTACAGGGTATTATTTATGCGCTGCTGGTGCATGCCGGTGTACCGTCCGAGTTACTGGAGTGGCATGGTCATAACGATTTTTACAAGGCAGTCAGCAATTCCACCACAGCATGGTTATATGGTGCGTCCGGTGTCAACTGTTCGCTGTTTGGTATCGGTGAGCGTACCGGTAATACACCTCTGGAAGCCATGGTATTTGAGTATGCCCAGTTAAAGGGAACCCTGGATGGCATGGATACTACGGTAATTACCGAACTGGTGGATTATTTCCGGAAGGAAATCGGCTACAAGCTTCCATCCCGTACTCCGTTCGTTGGTGCAAACTTTAACGTAACAAGAGCCGGAATCCATGCAGATGGTCTGTTAAAGAATGAGGAAATTTACAATATTTTTGATACAGAAAAGTTCTTAAACCGTCCGGTACTGGTAGCAGTTTCCAATACTTCCGGTCTGGCTGGTATTGCCCACTGGATGAATACCATCTTCCGTCTGAAAGGTGATGCTGCGATTGACAAGAGTCATCCGCTGGTAGTTGCTTTGAAGGAATGGGTAGATGAGCAGTATGAAGGCGGCCGTATTACGGTTATTACGGATAAGGAACTTTCGGAGCAGATTCAGCTTCGTCAGGCAGAGTTTGGCATGAATCTGCCGCCAATTATGGATTAAACAGTTTAAATTTACGGATGTTACAGCAGGTTTGCTGGTTTGATTGAGAAAAAGGAGGATTATATCATGGATTACACAACCCAGATTGCAGCTGCCAAGGAAGCATTTGGCAAGCTTTTGGAGGATCAGTTAAAGAGAGTAGAGGATATGAAGGCACAGGGCGATTTCCTGGATTATGCTGCCCTTCCAACAATTAAAATCGGCGTGTGCGGTGGTGACGGTATTGGTCCGGCAATTACAGCACAGGCACAGAGAATTTTAGAGTACTTACTGGCGGATGAAGTAAAGTCCGGCAAGGTAGAGTTCAAGGTAATTGATGGTCTTACCATCGAAAGAAGAGTGGCTGAAAATGCAGCGATTCCAGCGGATGTTCTGGAAGAGTTAAAGGAATGCCATGTTATTT
>JAGBBW010000036.1 GCA_017938285.1 Lachnospiraceae bacterium | reverse complement strand
TTACAGGAGTAGGTGTTACGTTTCCTATAATAATGCTGGTTTCTGCATTTACCAGCCTTTTTGGCATGGGTGGAGCTCCACTATGCTCAATTGAGAGAGGTGCAGGAAATAAGAAAAAGGCAGAGAAGATAATGGAAGTACCAATAGGCTGTGTCATTGTGTATGAAGACAGGATTATAGCCAGAGGTTATAATAAACGGAATTTAAAAAAAACAACGCTGGCCCATGCAGAAATTATTGCTATTGCAAAGGCGGGCAGGGTACTGAATGACTGGCGTCTGGAAGACTGTACCATGTACGTTACACTGGAACCGTGCCAGATGTGTGCCGGAGCCATTGTGCAGGCGAGGATGAAGCGGGTGGTGATTGGCAGCAGAAATGCCAAAGCAGGCTGTGCAGGCTCTGTGCTGAATCTGCTGCAGGAGGAGCGGTTTAACCATCAGGTGGAACTGACAGAAGGAGTACTGGAAGAAGAGTGTTCTTCCATGCTGAGTGAATTCTTCAAAGAACTGCGTAGGACAAAAGCACTGGCAAAGAATAGTTAAAAGGTTTGAAATAAAGAGAAAATAGTGATATACTAGAAACAGACTTATGATGCAATGGAGGGTAAAGCACAATGGGAATGGAATTGAAAGCAAATGCCGTGAACCAGATTCCGGGTGGAACAGGGATTTTTCTGGAAAATGAACCGGCATTGTATGTATGCGTTATTATCAGAGGACGTGTGCTTGCAAAAAGTGATGCGGTGAAACAGGTGCTTCCGGCAGGAAGTTTTTTAGGGGTATTTGATTTATCAGTGGGACATTATGTTTCTGACTATATTGCGATTGAAGACAGCATGCTGTATGTATTTCCAATCCGTGACAAAAAAATGCTCCGGGCCATGCTGACTGCAAATAATAAAGATTACCGGGGCATTATGGTCAATTCCCTGACAAAGCAGTTTTATGAGTTATCCAGAATCAATATGGAGTTTCATAAAATGGCAGAAGAATTGCATCAGATTCTGGCAGAAACATACGAAAAATACAAAGGCTGCTGCCGGGAAGCAGGAGAAGGAGCGGTTGCGCTTCCTGCACTGGAACAGCTGACACCATATAAAGAAGAAGTGCCAATGGACCGTAAATGCTTTGCTTATTATGAAGATCTGGCGAGAGTTCCGGCAGATGTGCAGAAAAGCTTTTTCGGATGCGGTATGGAACTTACGATGTTTGCGGTGAAAGAGCTGTCAACCCTGATTGCAGATCTGACCATTGACACAAGAGAAGTCTGCACATATCTGACAGAAAAATTTTTATGCCTGTATAATGACAGCTCGCAGAATCTGCTGATGGGCCTGTTAAAACTTGCTTATGAAGCAGGCAGAAAAGGACGTCCGGTTCAGGGACTGCAGCAGCTTTTAGATAAGACAGTGGAAGAATTTAACCGTATGGAAGGTGTCCTTGCAAAGTATATGGGAACTCCGCCAAGGACAAACCGGGAACGTCTGGAAAAGATGTATACGGCAGTATTAACGAACGGGGAAATCGAAGAAACGGAAGAAGGAGCACCATCGGAGGATGAGGTATACCGTGGCTTAAAGAATACCCTGCAGCAGCTGGTGGAATTCTCCGAACTGCCAAAGAGAGACTGGGAACCATTTGTTACAGTTATGCAGCAGTTCGTTATGGCGAAAGACCGTCTGTCCATGGAGGATGAGTTCCGTCCGCTCCGGCGTAAGATTGCGGATGGATTTTACCTGTTATATAAGGCGATTTTCTTAAAAACTCTGAATAATCCGCAGAATATGCCAAAGGCAGTAGAACTGTTCTTAAACTATGGTTTTACGGATGAACGTCTTCTGACAAAGGAGCAGGCACTGCAGCTGTGCCGTATCAATGTTGCGACAGAAAATAAATACCATTGTACAATTTTCACTATTCCGGAGTGGCTTCGTGCGGTTTATGAAAACAGACGCCAGCCATCCAAGAATGAATTTGACATGGAGTACATAGAAATGCTCCGGGAGCAGAAAAAGCTGGGTGAAATTACAGCGGATGAGGAAAAGAAGCTGGCAAATGACCAGATGAGAAAGCTGGAATACGAAATACAGAATATGTTCCGTCATAACCATCGTATTGTACATGGGCAGCCGAGTATCTTTGTTCCGGTGCTGTGCAGTGAGCAGATGATAAATGGACCGGAGCGGGCTGTAATTACAAAGGACCGTATGGGTCAGCTCATAGAAAAATACCGGGAAATTGACTTTTCTGTTTTTTACCGGGAGATTATGTATGCCGATGCGGTATCCGGTATTGAAAAAGAGCAGATTATGCTGGAAGTAGTTCCGGATATTATTCTGTTTCCGGCGTATGGGCAGAATGCCAGCATGTGGCAGGAGTTAAGCTGCAAGCGCAGGGATTCCGCCGGACGGTTTTTATTCCCAATTATGGCAGAGGGCAACATTGATGACCTGATTATCCGTACCTTTGGCCGGTTCCGCTGGGAGTTATGCCGTACCATGCAGGGTACTTCCTGGAATAACATCCAGTATAAGTCCCTGACCTCGGAGTATGCAGATTATATTCAGTTCTACCGCAAAAATAAGGAACTGTCCGAGGAGCGGAGGGAAAAAATCAAGCAGCAGATCCAGAAGGGTAAGAACAGTACGAGAGAGGTTTTTGTACAGGATTATGAACTGTGGATTAAGTCAGAATCCATGGGAGCTGTACGTCTGAACAAGGTTGCCAGGGAGATTCTGGCTGTTTACTGTCCATTTAACAAAGAAATCCGTGAGGCAGTAGAAACACAGCCGGTATTTACTGAACCAATCGGCCGCTTCAAGAGAGAGCACATGAAGAAGGCGAAAGAACTCGAACTTCGTTATCATTCCTATACAGTCAAGCAGAACATTACCCTGCCACAGCCGCTGGTTGACAATCTGGAGTTTTATAGAGATAAGTAGAAAGGACATATTCCATGGGAGAATTTATTCTGCAGGTTAAGGAGCTGGGGACAGCTTACGGAAAGCATATTGCACTGGAAAACGTTTCTTTTTCCATACAGAAAGGAGAAATCCTTGGTGTGGCAGGGGAAAATGGTGCGGGCAAATCCACATTGCTGTCTCTGCTTGCCACTGTACAGAAACCATCCCATGGAATTATTTGTTTTAAAGGAAAAGATATCCGGTCAGGGAAAAAAGCGTACCGTTCCAGTATGGGATACGTTCCACAGGAAATTGCCCTGTTCGAAGAATTGAGCGGATGGGATAACCTGATGTTTTTTGGGAAGTCATATCATTTGCCGGAGAAGGAACGGAAAGAACGGATCCGGGAAGTCTGCCGGATTACGGAATTTCCCGAAGAGGCACTGCGGCGTCCGGTTTCCAGGTATTCCGGTGGTATGCGCAGGAAAATAAATATTGGTGCAGCACTGCTTCATCGTCCGGAGCTTCTGCTTCTGGATGAACCAGTGGCAAATCTGGACCCGGATGCGGAGGAACAGGTAATAAAAGCACTGAAAGGATTGTCAGAGCAGGGGACAGCGATTGTATACGCAGGTCACCAGATGGATCAGATGGAAGCATTGTGTGACAGTATCTGTTTTATGAAAGACGGCCAGCAGATATTGTATGGTACCATGGAGGAGCTGCTCCATCCGGGAGGACAGAAAATACCATTAAAACAGTTATGGAAAGAAACGTCAGGTAAAGTCAGAAAGAAGGAGTAAAGAATGGCATTCTTTTGCTTTGGATATAAAAGAAAACTGGAAGAAATAAAACAACTGATGGAAGAAGAGGATTATGTAGCTGCAGCACTGGCTGCGGACGATATTCCTTTACAGAAAGTAAAGTCTGCCCATGAACTGAACATTCTGGGAAAGGCATATAAGAAAAACGGGGAATTTGCCCAGGCAAGAGATATTTTCCAGCGCTCATATGAACTGCGCTGTTCCAGAACAACACTGCTGGACATTATGGACTGCTGTCTGGAAGTGCGGGATTTTGAAGGTGTGGAGATTTATTTTGATGAGTACCATAAAGTTTCCCCGGAAGACAAAGTGACACAGTATATTTACCGGTACAGAATTGAAAAGAAAAAAGAAAGAGACAGCCGGCTCCTGATTCCGATTTTAGAGGAGTTAAAGGCTTTGCAGTATATAGAGAAATATGCCTATGAACTGGCAAAACAGTATCATAAGGCAGGAATGGCACAAAAATGCATGGAGGAATGCAACGATATTATTTTATGGTTTGGATTTGGCCCTACAGTGGAACGGGCCAAGGCACTTCTTGCATATTATAAAGGAGAAATCAGTCTGGATGAAATCCGGCAGGTGGGTGCGAAATACCAGGCGGAACTGGAACGTCAGATAGCAGAAGAACGGGAGAGAGCCATACAGGAAGCATTCCGGCAGACAGAGACAGAAATTCCGCAGGAGCAGGAAGTACAAAAGGAAACTTCCCCATCGGCTGGAGTGGAAGAAGAGCAGGAAGAAGAGGAAGATGGACTTTCAGAAAGTTTTTTCATGAGAATGGCAGAACAGATGGAAGAGGAAGACCGGGAAGCAGAACAGGAAGAGGAGTTCCAGGAAACGATGGAACAGATGCAGGAAGTACCGGAAGAGACAGAACAGGAGCCGGATGAGTTTGAACTTCCTGAAATTGATTTATCCTGTCTGGGTCCTGAGTTGGAAGAAATGTCTTCTGTGGAAGAAACGGAAAATGAAATGCCGGAAGAAGAGACGTATGAACCTAAACAGCAGGCAGCAGAACCTGTTTCAGAGACAGAGGCGGACCGGGAAACAGAGGCGGTTGACAGACAGTTGAAAAATTTTGGACGGATTGAGCGTATCCGCAGACAGGTAGTGGAATGTCTGAAGAAAACCGAAGAAAATCAGGATGCTCTCTATTATATTGTAGCAGGAGATGCCAAAACAGGAAGAACCACGCTGGCGCTTTCCATGATTCGTCTGTTCTATGAGTTTGGTCTTATAAAATATGACCGGACAGCCGCAATCGATGCGGTGCAGCTGAACCAGGTATCCATTGAAGACTATGCGGAAGAACTTCAGGACTGTAATCTGATTATTGAAAATGCCGGGGGCATGACAAGAGAGTCTGCAGATGGTCTGCTGCACTTTTTTAAAAACTCCCAGGGCAGCACCTGCCTGTTTTTCGAAGATAATGTCAGAGACATCAACAAACTGCTGAGAGCCAGGGAAGATCTGGACCGTCTGTTTGATAAGAGAGTCCAGATTGGCAAGTATACCGGGGAAGACCTGATGGGTTTTGTATATGATTACATAGAAAAAGAGGACTACAGCATAGAAGAACTGGCAGCGCAGGTCCTCCGGAATAAAACGGAAGAAATCGTAAAAGAATATAGTAATGAATACCGGCTGGAACGTACAAGGAAAATGACGGAAGTAGTCATGGCACGTGTGGAAAAGCGAACCGGCGAACAGTTGCTGAAGATGGCAGCAGAAGGTAAAATTGAGCAGGGAGATTATCTTGTGATTACCATGGAAGATGTCACACCGTAGGTGATTGTGCGTGGAAACAGGAAGCATGACAAAAGGTATGACAGGAAACTGTCATACCTTAAACTGGAGTGAAATATCAGATTTTAAATTCTGGCCGCCAACGGAACGGACTCTTTTTGAAATATGTAAAATATAAGAAGAATCTTTTGCATAAGATTCTAAAGGGTCAATTTCTATTTCGTTGGTATCACTATTGTAGTGGATAGCTGTTTTTAAAGGGTTATTGGAAGTATCTGTTACGTATAGGTTCATATTGTTTATCGTAGCAGGATCAAGTGGTGCCGTGAATTTTACCTTCCACACAAATTTGCCGGTTTTAAATTTTAGATTTTGTTTCACTTTTCCTTCCATATCGTCGGGAATGGATTCGAAGCTGATGAAGTTCATACGACGCGACCTCCCTTTGCGGTATATTATTAATAACTATTAGTAATAGTATAGCACAAGTTTCTGGATTTGAATAGAGAGGAAAAAAAATAAGTGAATAATCAGGTAACAGTTCGTACTATGAAGCAAGGCTGAATAGTTACATAGTCAGGGGGATTCGTATGGGAAATAAGACAAATATTGTGCTGCTGGGCATGCCGGGCTGCGGAAAAAGTACCGTAGGGGTATTATTAGCGAAGCGCTTAAGGAAAAATTTTGTGGATACAGATTTGCTGATTCAGGAACAGGAAGGCAGACTGCTCTGCGAGATTATAGAAGAAGAGGGTGTGGAGCGGTTTATTGAAATTGAAAATCAGGTAAATCAGTCACTACAGGCAGAACAATCGGTTATTGCACCGGGAGGAAGTGCGGTATATGGCAGGGAAGCCATGGCGCATTTCAGGGAAATCGGAGAAGTTGTTTATTTAAAACTGTCTTATGACAGTGTGGCGCGGCGGCTGGGTAATCTGGCACAACGCGGAGTGGTAATCCGTCCGGGGCAGGATCTGCGTGCACTTTATGAAGAACGTTGTCCGCTATATGAAACTTATGCGGATTATGTAGTGGAATGTGACGGACTGGATATTGGTGAAACATTAGAACTTATAAAGGAAAAAATAGTTACAACATGATGCAGGAATCTTGAAAAAAAGCTTTACAAATGCGCAAGAATCGAGTATAGTTACTACGTATAAAATTAGTCAAGGTATGCGGTAAAGCATGACAGACAGGAAAATAACTGATAAAAAAGATAAATTGTAACTAGGAAGGTACGGAATAGTTACGATAAATTAATATAAATGTTTTAATATAGATATTTGGAAACTAACCGAGGTGTAAAAAATGGATCAATATATAATCAAAGGCGGCGTACCGCTGGCCGGCGAAGTAGTCATAAGTGGAGCAAAAAATTCAGCACTGGGCATTCTGGCCGCAGCGGTTCTGACAGAAGAACCGGTCTGCATTAAGAATCTGCCGGATATCCGTGATATTAATGTCCTGCTGCAGGCAATTGAGGGGATTGGTGCGCATATTGAACGGGTAGATGCCCATACGGTGGTGATTAATAGCGCCAACGTACATCCGATGGCAGTAGATGATGAATATATCAGAAAAATCAGAGCTTCTTATTATCTGATTGGTGCACTGCTGGGTCGTTTTAAGAAAACACAGGTAGTCCTGCCGGGGGGCTGTAATATTGGCAACCGCCCGATTGACCAGCATATTAAAGGTTTTGAAGCATTGGGAGCCAGTGTGGCTATCCAGCATGGTATGGTGATTGCAGAGGCACAGGAACTGGTAGGAAGTCCGATTTACCTTGATGTTGCCAGTGTAGGTGCTACGATTAATATTATGCTCGCATCCTGTCTTGCTAACGGTCAGACGGTTCTGGAAAATGCGGCAAAAGAACCACATGTTGTGGATGTTGCCAACTTTTTAAACAGCATGGGTGCAAATATTAAAGGGGCTGGAACAGACGTTATCCGCATTACCGGCGTGGAAAAGCTTCATGGCAGCACATATTCCATTATTCCTGACCAGATTGAGGCAGGTACGTTTATGCTGGCAGCAGCAGCCACCAGAGGGGACGTTACCATCCGGAATGTAATTCCAAAGCATTTAGAGGCCATTTCTGCAAAATTAGAGGAGATTGGTGCCTTTGTAGAAGAGTTTGATGACGCTGTCCGTGTGGTTGCGACAAAGCGTCTGGGTCATACCCATGTGAAGACCCTGCCGTATCCGGGTTTTCCAACGGATATGCAGGCACAGATTACAACACTGCTTGCCCTGTCAGAAGGTACCAGTATTGTGACAGAGAGTATGTTTGAGAGCCGTTTTAAGTATGTGGATGAACTTGTCCGTATGGGTGCATCCATCAAGGTAGAAGGAAACACTGCCATTATTGACGGTGTACGGGGTGTGACCGGAGCTACAGTCAGTGCACCGGATTTACGTGCGGGAGCTGCGCTTGTTATTGCAGGACTGGTAGCAGAAGGCTTTACGATTGTAGAGCAGATTGAGTTTGTAGAACGTGGTTATGAGAATCTGGAAGGAAAGCTTTGCGCCCTGGGTGCCCATATTGAAAAGATGGATGCCAGGGATGAGAGGGCAGAACAGAAGTTTAAGCTGAAAGTAGGATAATATTAATTGTTCCATACACACGGAAAGAACTGCTATAAAAGAAACGCTTATGGTATATGTATGATACAGTCACATACCGTAAGCGTTTTTTGTGATATAGAAAAGTACTTTTTCCTATATCACAAAAAACGCAAGGATGCGCACTTGCGCGAAGATGAAGTTTGTCGCAAGCGACCGCGCTCGGCGCGAGAGTTCTGCAGGCAGAACTCTTTGTTTTGGGAGTGCTTTTAAGGAAGCACGGATTAATTCAGACAATTCCTGTAATAGAAAGTTCCGGTTCATCCCGTAAATCCAGAAAACGTCCGTCTGGCAGGGCAATGACCGGTTTATCCAGTGAGTTTCTCTGCATAAGAATAATCCGTCCGGTTTCGCCGTTGCTTAACGAAACATTATAATTCAGATAGGAGTACATAATCTGGTCCAGGAAGGTCATCAGATACTTTGGGTCGTAAATCGTCAGTCCTTCATTCTGGAAAATGCCGATGACCTCCAGCGGGCAGACAGGACCGCGGTAAACACGGGCAGCCGTCAGGGCATCATACACATCGGCAATGGCAACGATTTTTGCGTAAGGGGCAATTTCCTGCAGGGTAAGTCCGTTCGGATAGCCTCTGCCGTCACAGCGTTCGTGGTGCTGCAGGGCTGCCATGGCAACGTGTTCATCTACCTTCTGTTCTTTCAGGATATCATATCCAAGACGAGGGTGTCCTTTGATAATATTGTATTCCTCATCCGTGAGCTTGCCCGGCTTTTTAATGATTTCCGGTGGAATCATCATTTTTCCAATGTCATGCAGCAGTCCTGCCAGAGTCAGGTTCAGGGTTTCTTTTTCATCGAACTTAAGCCAGTGGGCAAACAGGCTGCAGATTAAGGCAACGTTCATACTGTGGACAAAAGTGGCATCATCCAGATTGCGGATGCCAATCATCATATCCAGCAGGGTATTCGGGTTATTACAGGTAGCAAAAATTTTGGAAATATCCGCAAGAAGCACTTCGGTTTTCAGAGGAGCTTTTTTCTGGACTACTTCATTCAACTGTGCTTTGTAGGAAATAAAGGAGCTGTAGAAGGTAGCAGTAAAGTGGCGGTATTCCGGGCTGGCTTTAATGCGGCCGATATAGGAGCCCTCTGTGGCAGAAGCGGACGCTTGTTTAGGCGGAACCGGCTGGACAGTCTGCCGCCCCTGCCGTGGGGCAGAGCTGGCCAGGATGACAATGTCCTGTATGGAATAAAATTTCAGACGGGTAATCAGGCGGTCAGTCAGTTTTGTTCCTGCACTTGCAATCAGATGGTCCGGCCGGGAAAAGACATCCTGTCCAAGCACCATGTCAGGTACTGCAAGGGAGGTTTTTAGTTTCATCAGTTTATTCATGGCAGTCTCCATTCCAGGAAAGATTTGTCTTAGAAAGGGGCTGCCGCAGGGTGTATTTTAACAGTTACGAAGGAAAACTGTTAAAACTACAAAGCATGCAGCAGCCCGGTTTAATTTAATAAAATACGGTTTTTACAGATACTTCTTTAAATCTTCCACTTTGTCCAGTGCTTCCCATGGAAGGTCAAGATCATTTCTTCCGAAGTGGCCGTAGGAAGAAGTCTGCTTGTAAATAGGTCTTCTTAAATCCAGCATCTTGATGATTCCTGCCGGACGTAAATCAAAGTTTTCACGGATAATTGCTTCCAGTTCTGCTTCGGACTTGACACCAGTGCCAAATGTGTCAACCATGACAGAAGTCGGCTGTGCCACACCGATAGCGTAGGAGAGCTGGATTTCACAGCGCTTTGCCAGACCTGCCGCAACCAGGTTCTTGGCAACGTAACGTGCAGCATAGCAGGCAGAACGGTC
>JAGBBW010000035.1 GCA_017938285.1 Lachnospiraceae bacterium | reverse complement strand
GTTAAGGAGTTTGACTTTCTTGGTATTACCCTGCAGTATGAAATGTGTTATACAAATATCCTGCAGATTCTGGATTTATCCCAGATTCCACTGCGGAGCAAAGACCGTACGGAAGAACACCCGATTGTCATAGGTGGTGGTCCATGTGCCTACAATCCGGAACCGCTGGCGGATTTTTTTGATATTTTCTATATTGGGGAAGGCGAAACGGTTTATGACCAGCTTCTGGATACTTACAAGGAAAATAAAAAGAACGGTGGGACAAGACTGCAGTTTCTGGAAAAAGCAGCAGAAATCGAAGGTCTGTATGTTCCTGTTTTTTATGATGTAACCTATCATGAAGACGGTACAATTGCTTCCTTTGAACCGAATAATTCCCATGCAAAGCGTACCATCCGCAAACAGGTGGAAATGAATCTGTCTGACACATTTTATCCTGAAAAGCCTCTGGTGCCGTATGTAAAAGCAGTGCAGGACCGGGTAGTTCTGGAAATCCAGCGCGGCTGTATCCGTGGCTGCCGTTTCTGTCAGGCAGGAATGCTGTACCGTCCTATCCGTGAGCGGGATGTGGAATTTTTAAAAGCACGTGCAGTGGAAATGATACGTAATACCGGACACGAAGAAATATCTTTAAGTTCCTTAAGTTCCAGTGATTATTCCCAGCTTCAGGAGCTGGTATATTATCTGATTGATACCTTTAAGAAGGAGGGAGTAAACATTTCCCTGCCTTCCCTGCGTATTGATGCATTTGCCCTGGATGTTATGAGCAAAGTCCAGGATATTAAAAAAAGCAGTCTGACTTTTGCACCGGAAGCCGGTTCCCAGCGTCTCCGCAATGTCATTAATAAAGGTCTGACGGAAGAAAATATTTTAACAGGTGCCATGTCTGCGTTTATCAGTGGCTGGAATAAGGTAAAACTGTATTTTATGCTTGGACTTCCGACAGAAACCGAAGAGGATATCGAGCAGATTGCCGTGCTGGCTGACAGGATTGCAAGGGAATATTATACGATTCCAAAGCAGGAGAGAAATGGCAAGGTAAGCATTACGGTGAGTACCTCTTTCTTTGTGCCAAAGCCGTTTACACCATTCCAGTGGACGAAAATGGCGGGACAGGAAGAGTTTATTGCCAAAAGAAAGCACCTGAGTGCTAAATTAAAAGAACAGTTAAACAACAAGAGCATTAAATATAACTGGCACGATGCAGAACTTACCATGTTAGAAGGCGTATTTGCCCGTGGTGACCGCAGACTTTGTGATCTGCTGGTGGAAGCATACCAGAATGGCTGTATTTTTGATTCCTGGTCAGAGCATTTTAAGTTTGACGCATGGGTAAAGTCCTTTGAAAATTTAGGTATGAGCATGGACTTTTATAATCACAGGGAACGTTCCGGAGAAGAAATTCTTCCATGGGATTTTATTGATGCAGGTGTAACGAAGGCATTTCTCTGGAGAGAGTATACCAGAGGACAACAGGAAGTAGTAACACCAAACTGCCGGAAAGGCTGTGCCGGCTGTGGTGCAAAAGTATTTCATGGCGGTGTCTGCTATGAACCTAGAAACGAAGCCGGAGAATCACTGGCAGTACAGCAGCTTTAAAGAAACTGATGTTTACGGAAAAAATTAAAGTGAGATAAATTATGGAAATTCGAATTAAATTTGCAAAATATGATACTATGAAATTCATCAGCCATCTGGAGGTTATGCGTTATTTCCAGAAGGCAGTGCGCCGGTCTGGTCTGGATGTGGCTTATACCGAAGGATTTAATCCGCACCAGATTATGTCTTTTGCTGCACCGTTAGGTGTGGGACAAACCAGTGAAAGCGAATATTTTGATATAGAGCTGCATACTGCGCCATCCATGGAAGAACTTGTGGAACGTCTGAATGCAGTAATGACGGACGGAATGCAGATTTTATCAGCAGAAATACTGCCGCCACCGGTGCCGCAGGTAAAACGGGAGACAGCCATGGCCCTGGTAGCTGCTTCTTCTTATCTTGTCATGAGAAAGGATGGTTATGAGGAAGAACTGTCCAAAGAAGAACTGGAAGGAAAATTCCAGCAGTTTATGGCACAGGAATCCATTCCAATAGTGAAAAAGTCGAAAAAAACTGAGGCAGAAATTGATCTGGCTTCCTTTATTTTTGAAGCTTCTGCCCATGGAAACGTGACGGAATTTTCCGGAGCATATGAAAATGGGCTTGTTTTTTATATGCTTTTGTCTGCGGGCAGCGTCAACAATATTAAGCCGGATACGGTAATGGAGGCATTCTATTCCTGGCTTGGCAAAGAATATAACCCATATGCTTACCAGATTCACCGTCTGGAAACCTTTGCGGACCTTTCCCTGCGGAAAGTTTCCCAGGCAGAAATTGCGCGTCGTGCAAAAGAAGGCTCCATGCCGGAGCGATGTCTTGTTCCACTATTGGAATACCACAAGAGATAAAAGACAAAGGTTCCATGGGAACAGTTCCGTAAGAAAGGAGCAGTCCGACTACTATGAGCGAGCTAGTTATTACGAATTATAAAAACAGCATTATCAGTGCAGTTTATGATAATAAAGAGATGGTACAGGTTACTGCCTGCAGAAAAAAAACAACGGCCGGTATCGGCAATATTTATGTTGGAAGAATTGATAATATTGTAAAAAATATTAACGCTGCGTTTGTAAATATTTCCGAACAGCTTTCCTGTTATCTGGATTTATCCGGAATAAAACAGCCCCTGTTTGTAAAAAAGCAGTCGGAAAAGAAAATTTCCATAGGTGATGAGCTCCTGGTCCAGATTGTAAAAGAGGATGTTAAAACCAAAGCACCGGTCGTAACAACAAATATTTCGCTGACAGGTAAATATATAGTTCTGGTCCATGGCGGGGAAGGCATACAGATTTCCAAGAAGATACAGCAGAAGGCCGTACGCAATTCGTTCAAGCCTATGCTGGAGGGAATGGTCCGTGAGCAGACAGGAATCGTTGTCCGTACCAATGCGCAGTATGTTTCCAGGGAAGAAATAGAACGGGAAGCAGCGCTGCTGTTCGAAGAATATGACCAGATTTTAAAAACCGGAGTTCATCAGACAAAGTATTCCCTGGTGCATCAGGAACTGCCACAGTATCTGCAGCAGCTGAGGGACAGCCGGGAAGCTGCCATGGATAAGGTGGTTACCAATATTCCGGCAGTATACAGGGAATTTGAAAGTTATCTGAAGAAATATCCGGTAAAAACTGCGGAGGGACAGTCATTAAAACTGGAACTGGCAGAAGATGCGAATGATCTGGTAATCCGATACCGGATTAATCATTTTATGGATAAGGCACTTCACCGGATGCTCTATTTAAAATCCGGTGCAACCATTGTAATTGACCCTACGGAAGCATTGACAGTCATAGATGTCAATACAGGCAAAGCGGTTTCCGGTAAAAAACCAACAGAGGAGACGTTTTTTGCCATTAATAAAGAGGCAGCAAAGGAGATAGCCGCCCAGATCCGGCTGAGAAATTTGTCCGGTATTATTTTAATTGATTTTATTAATTTATCAGACCAGGAGAAAAAAGAAGCACTTATGGAAGAACTGAGACAGTATTTCCGCCAGGACCCGGTTCAGACGGAAGTGGTTGACATTACAAAGCTTGGTCTGGTGGAGCTCACACGAAAAAAGGTGTATAAAACATTAGCGGAACAACTGGCAGAGGTGCAGTAAAAGCAAAAGGGGGAAGAAAACTATGCAGAGGAGAAAATGTATTGGTGTGTTTTTGGGACAGCCGCATCTTCCTTTTCAGACAGAAATTCTGAAGCATATCAGAAATCATGCATTTATTGTAGGAAGCAATGTGACAGTCTTTTCCTCTATGGTATACACAAAAGGGTATCCTGATTTTCAGTATGGAGAAAGCCAGAATGTGGCGCTGGCAAATTTTGATCTGATGGATGCAGTAATCGTTGTACCTGATACGCTGCAGGCCAGCGACACAGATGCCCAGGAAGTACTGGAATATATCCGGCAGCATTTTCAGGGTCCCCGTGTAGTTCTGGATATGGAAGCGGAAGGATTCCAGCAGTTTTTCAGTGATGATACGGAATCGGTGGATTATCTGGTTTCCCATCTGATTGAAATGCATCATTGTACGGACATTGCTTACATGACCGGTAAAAAGAATCATCCTCATAGTATCAGCCGGCTGGATGGTTACTATCAGGCTATGGAACGCCATGGGCTTCCGGTAGATGAATCCCGTGTGTTTTATGGAGATTTCTGGTATAATGAAGGCGAAAATGTGGTGAAAACATTACTGGCTTCCGAACGTGGGCTTCCCCAGGCAGTTGCCTGTGCCAATG
>JAGBBW010000034.1 GCA_017938285.1 Lachnospiraceae bacterium | reverse complement strand
CCAGAGAAACAAGTCTCTGGGGTAAACGAATCACCGATGTAAGATTAAAACAAATCCTCATACATGGACTTTGCATTTACTTTCGTATAATTACCATTATCCTTGTATGCAGAAGCCGTGTAAGATGCTTTTTCCGCAGAAGAATTGGTCAGCTGGTTTGCCTTATAAAGCATCTTCTCAGCCAGACCCTGTCTGCCGTTAAACAATGCACCCTTTGTTGTTTTGCTTGCTTCCTTCCACTTGGTTTCATCCAGTTTTAACTGGTTATTTTCACCAATGGTAATACCAAGCTCATTTAATAATCCGGCACTCTTCTTCATAATATTAGTCATCCACACACCATTTCTTAAAATACTGGTGCTGTTTACATCATCTACCGTATCAACAACCGAATTATAAGAAGAAACGAAATCCTTAACTGCCTTTAAGCTTTCTTCCTCGGTTGCTTTGGAAAAATCCATCTTGGACAGAGTCTTTGCTGCACTCTTTAAAGAGCTGGCATTGCCGCCAACCAGCTGACGGTTTGCTGTTTCCTTCTGGATGGCTTCGGTAGCGTCACCTTCATTCATCTTCTTATAGTAAGCGCTCAGAAGCTTGCCATAAGAACCACTACGGATGGACTGGAACTCTGTTGCCAGATTGGTCAGACCACCACCGGAAGACTCGTCTGTCTTTGGCATGGAATTAAACAACGATGTATAATCTGTCATTGTATACTTATTTAAATAAGAGGTATCAATCGTATTATTACTCATAAGCGGACTCCTTTCCCCATAAACTCTATGTGGCTGCTCTTGTTTCTGTAATACATTCTTACTGTAATAACAGCATATCTGCTTAAAATTCCTGTTTATTACAAATAAGGTAGAATAAGACTATTCCTTTAATCTTATTCTACCTTATATATCGGTATTATGCAAGCAAAACTTTAGGCTTTTTGACCTATTTCTACTTTATTTTACCTCGATTTTCTTCATACCGCCCATGTATGGCTGCAGCGCTTCCGGAATGTTTACACTGCCGTCTGCATTTAAGTTGTTTTCTAAGAACGCAATCAGCATTCTAGGAGGTGCCACTACCGTATTATTCAGTGTATGCGCAAAATACTTGCCATCTGCACCATTCACACGAATCTTAAGTCTTCTCGCCTGGGCATCGCCAAGGTTGGAGCAGCTGCCTACTTCGAAGTACTTCTGCTGTCTTGGGGACCATGCCTCTACATCAATGGACTTTACCTTCAGGTCAGCTAAGTCACCGGAGCAGCATTCCAGCGTACGAACCGGAATATCCAGGGAACGGAATAAATCCACCGTATTCTGCCATAACTTTTCAAACCACACCGGGCTTTCTTCCGGCTTACATACTACAATCATTTCCTGCTTTTCAAACTGGTGGATACGGTAAACACCACGTTCCTCAATACCATGGGCACCCTTTTCCTTACGGAAACATGGGGAATAGCTGGTCAGTGTCTGTGGCAGCTGGTCTTCCTGTAAAATGGTATCAATGAACTTACCAATCATGGAATGCTCACTGGTTCCGATTAAGAACAGGTCTTCCCCTTCAATCTTGTACATCATAGCTTCCATTTCTGCAAAGCTCATAACGCCGGTAACAACGTCACTACGAATCATGAATGGTGGAATGCAGTAAGTAAAACCACGGTTAATCATAAAGTCTCTTGCGTAGGAAATCACTGCGGAATGAAGTCTTGCAATGTCACCCATCAGATAGTAAAAACCATTACCGGCTACCTTTCTTGCGCTGTCCAGGTCAATACCGTTGAACTTTTCCATGATTTCCGTATGATAAGGAATTTCAAAATCCGGCACTACAGGATCGCCATATTTCTGAACTTCCACATTTTCGCTGTCGTCCTTACCAATCGGAACACTTGGATCAATGATGTTCGGAATAATCATCATAATCTTCTTAATCTTTTCACCAAGTTCCGCTTCCTTTGCTTCTAACTCTGCCAGACGTGCAGCAGACTCATTTACTTTCTGTTTTGCTGCTTCTGCTTCTTCTTTTAAGCCCTTTGCCATTAAACCACCGATTTCCTTGGAAATCTTCTTTCTCTCTGCACGAAGGTTATCCGCCTCCTGCTGGGTCTTTCTGCTTTCTGCATCCAGGGCTATTACTTCGTCAACTAACGGAAGTTTGTTATCCTGGAACTTGTTTCTGATATTCTGCTTTACGATTTCCGGATTCTCTCTTAAAAACTTTAAATCCAACATTGTACTGCTCCTCCTTGTTATTTCGAAAATTCCTTCCGCCACATTGAAATTCCGGCGGAACGTTTTAATTGTGCAGGAAACATAACTATATTTCCTATGTAATAAAACACGAAAGCGGGGCACTCGTCCCTCTTTCTGAAGGGACGGAATGCTCCGCGTTGCCACCCAACTTGCAATAAAATTGCCACCTCGTTTACGTACGATACAGGATACGACCCCTGGGCTTTCACCCGGATGCGCAGATGCTGTTATCCTAAACATCTGACTGGAAAGTGGAAAAATATCGTCTGACCACCGGTTTACACCAGCCACCGGCTCTCTGAAGGTGTTCGGATATCGAAGTTTTCCTTGACATCGAAAATATATGGATTAGTATAACCCAATCGTCAAAATTTAGCAAGAGGATTTTTTACTTTTTCACAAATCCCCCATTTTACCCTCAATAAGTCCTTTACAAACAAAGCCAAAAATTCTCCCAGAACATACACTGCCCTGGGAGAAATTTTCCTTATTTCATAATCTCTCTTTATTTCTTACTTTCCTCAACTACCTTTGCCTGAACATCGGATGGTGCTGCCTCATAACGGTTAAATTCATAAGAGTACACACCAATACCCATCGTCATGGAACGAAGGTCAGTAGAATATCCGCATACCTCAGACATCGGAATTTCTGCTACAATTTCCTGCTTATTGTTTGGCAGGGAATTCATTCCATATACACGGCCACGGCGGCGGTTTAAGTCACCCATGATATCACCGGTGTACTTCTCCGGAACCACAACTTTCATCGTTGCAATCGGCTCCAGAAGAATTGGAGTTGCATTTAAGATACCTTCCTTAAACGCCTGGCAGGTAGCAGTCTTGAACGCCATTTCAGAGGAGTCTACATCATGGTAGGAACCACCGGTCAGAGTAGCCTTGATACCAACTACCGGATAACCCGCTAATGGACCTTCTGTTACGCTGTCTGCAATACCCTTTTCTACAGCCGGGAAGAAATTCTTTGGAACTGCTCCGCCGAATACGCTTTCATGGAATTCAAATGCTTCTTCCATGTTGCCGGACGGCTCAAAGTCAATAATAACGTGACCATACTGACCATGTCCGCCGGACTGCTTCTTATACTTGTGTTCTGCTGTCACTTTCTTACGGATGGTTTCACGGTAAGCCACACGAGGCTTGGAAAGCTCCATTTCTACTTTGTAGCGTGCCGCCATTCTGCTGGCTGAAATCTCTAAGTGCTGTTCCCCAATACCGTAAATCAATGTCTGGTGATTTTCAGGATCATTGACAACCTTTAAGGTCTGGTCTTCCTCCATCATACGGGCCAGTGCCTGGGATAACTTATCTTCGTCGCCTTTATTTTTTGCAGTGTATGAACGGTATTCATAAGGTGTGGATGTCTTTGGCGGGTCATAAACAACCGGAGCATCTTTCACTGTCAGGGAATCACCGGTCAGGGTGCTGTCCAACTTTGCGATGGCACCAATATCACCAGCATATAATTCCTTCACTTCAATCGTCTCTTTGCCACGAAGCACATACAGTCTGGTAATCTTTTCTTCACATTCCTTATTTGGATTGTAAACTGTTTCATTTGCTTTCATGATACCGGAGCAGACCTTAACCAGGGAGAACTTTCCAAGGAATGGATCTGCAATGGTCTTAAATACCTTAGCTGTCATTGGCTTATTCGCATCATAATCTGCCGCAAAAGTACCCTCTGTCTTTGTATTCATACCAACCAGGACACACTTATTTGGAGATGGGAAGTAAATATCAATCGCCTGCATAATCTGTGTCGTACCCTGGGCATTTAAGCCGGAACCGCAAAGCACCGGCACAATACTGCAGTCTGTCACATTGCTACGCAGTGCTGCAGAAATCTCTGTTACGGTAAATTCTTCACCACCGAAGTACTTTTCCATCAGCTCTTCGCTGGTTTCCGCCACTGCTTCCATTAAAATTTCCCTGTACTTATTTACATATTCCATCGAATAATCCGGAATCGGACATTCGTTATATTCGCTTAATTTAGTGAACTTACGTCCTGCCATTTTAACAACATTCACATAACCTACAAACTTTTCATTCTCACGGATTGGAGAATGGAACGGTGCAATACGCTTGCCATAGCTTTCGGTAAGGTCCTCTACTACCTGACGGAAGCTGGCGTTGTCATCATCCATATCAGTTACAAAGAAAATGCGGGGAATCTTGTATCGTTCGCAGATTTCCCATGCCTTTCTTGTACCTACTTCAATACCCTTCTTTGCAGAAATCACAATTACGGCAGCGTCACAGGCACTGACTGCCTCTTCTACTTCACCGATAAAATCAAAATACCCCGGAGTATCTAAGAAATTAATCTTGGTATCTTCCCAAATCACAGGTACTACCGATGTACTAATAGAAAATCCCCTCTTGATTTCCTCACGGTCAAAATCACTGATGGTATTACCTTCTTCTACCTTACCCTGACGTGTTGTCAGCCCTGTGGTATAGGCACAAGCCTCTACCAGTGTGGTCTTACCTGCGCCGCCGTGCCCCAAAACGGCAACATTCCTGATTTTCTCGTATTTATATGTCTCCATAGTAACCTCCATTCCAGAGTGTGGACAAAACGTAAGTCTGTCTGTCAGCAGGAAAATGCCCGCCACTCCAGTACATTATATTCGTCGTTTTGCTGCTTCAAAACCACTAATGTTATTTTACTAAATTTTCTGTCATTTTGCAATTATTTTTTGTATATTTTTCATTTTTTTCATAATTAGCTGAAACATATTTTTAAAAGCAAAAAAAGAAAGGCACTTATCTCATTTATAAGTTCCCAGTACTTTCTCATACGCCACACGCTTATTATCTCCACTGCCCTCATTGGACAAATAAATCATACCACATTCCTCAAACCCCTGCTTCTTTAAAAAAGTACGCATTGGCACATTTCCCTCATGGGTGTCCATGCGCAGACTTCCATATCCTGCTTCCTTTGTCAGTTCCTCTGCATACGCAATCATCTTCGCCGCATACCCGGCCCGTTTTGCTTCCTTCTTTACTGCAACACGGTGAATCACACCATATCCTCCGTTTGTTTTCCATTCGCCATCATAAATCACAGCATAATCCGGCTCTGGTGCACAGAAAATAGCCGCTGTGGCTACGATTTCACCATCCTCTTCATAAACATAGCTGATACCCTCTGCAATATCTTTTGCAAAAGAGGTTTCGTTTGGATAACCGTTCTGCCACTGGGAAATACCTAAACGTTTTATGCTTGCCTGGGCATCACGGATAATATTCATAATTTCAGGAATATCCTGTACTGCTGCTTTTCGAATCATAGTTCCGTTCTTCTCCTTCCTCCGAATTTTCTCTCTGTTTTTTGCAGACTCTGTCACAAAATACAAATTTCTTCCTTTTTGGTCACACGCCATAAACAGCAGGTGTTTATGGCTGGACTGAACTGTTACCAATTTTCAAAATAAACTCAGCTGCTCATACACGTTCTTTTCCTCAAACCGGTGCATATAAGCAAAGCACTGTTCTACATCAAATACAATCCCATTCTCCCGGCAGAACTGCCCTGCCAGCTTCATCAGTTCCGTATTGTCCGGACTGCTGACTTCATACGCATTACCATACATCTGCTGGTACTTCCGTTTTAAGCCGGGAAAATGTTCGTCTAATTTCCGGTAAAAATACTCCCGGTTACCATCCCGCAGGGTCAGTCCCATACCAAAACAAAGAATACCCCACACCTTTGCTTCTTTACAGTAATTCAAAATACCCTGTATATTTTCCACAGTATCATTGATAAACGGCAGTACCGGTGACATCCAGACCACCGTAGGAATGCCGTTGTCCCTCATAATATTCAATACCTCTGCCCGTTCCTTTGTCGTGGACACGTCTGGCTCTATTATGCGGCATAACTCCTCATCATAAGTAGTCAGTGTCATCTGCACCACCACTTTTGTTTTTTCATTAATCCGTTTCAAAATGTCCAGGTCACGGAGAATCCGGGCTGACTTGGTCTGAATGGCAACACCATGTCCATAGTGTTCGATTAATTCCAGACACTTTCTGGTATGCCCCAGCTCTTCCTCAATGTGCATATAGGGGTCACACATAGCCCCGGTACCAATCATACACTTTTTCCGCTTGTTCCGCAGAGCGTTTTCCAAAAGAGCCACAGCATTGCGCTTCACTTCAATATCCTCAAAATCATGGTTCATCTGGTAACAGGCACTACGGGAATCGCAGTAAATGCAGCCATGGGTGCAGCCACGGTACAGGTTCATTCCATTCTGGGCGGATAAGATTCCTTTGACTTCTACTTCGTGCATGACAAGACTCCTTCTGACATATCTCATGTTCTTTCGCACCCAGGCAGCAGGTGTCTGAGTGCTCTACAAACAAAATCCGCCATACCATCTTGACCATAGTATAGCGGATTTTATTGTAAGTTACAAATATTTTAATTTTAGTGATGGAACAGTCTCAGACCCGTAAAGCACATCGTCATATTGTACTTATTACATGTCTCAATTACATTATCGTCTCTTACAGAGCCGCCTGGCTGGGCAATATACTTTACGCCGCTCTTCTTCGCACGCTCGATATTATCACCGAATGGGAAGAACGCATCAGAACCAAGAGCCACGTCTGTCATGCCATCTAACCATGCTCTCTTTTCTTCTCTTGTGAATACAGGAGGCTTCTCGGAGAAAATGTTCTCCCAGGTACCATCAGCTAACACGTCCATGTACTCATCGCCAATGTATAAATCGATAGCATTGTCTCTGTCTGCACGTCCAATCTTGTCCAAGAACTTAAGACCAAGCACCTGCGGAGCCTGACGCAGATACCAGTTGTCTGCCTTCTGGCCTGCCAGTCTGGTACAGTGGATTCTGGACTGCTGTCCTGCACCGATACCGATGGCCTGTCCACCCTTTGCGTAGCAGACAGAATTGGACTGGGTGTACTTTAAAGTAATTAATGCAATGATAAGGTCAATCTTTGCGGATTCCGGAAGGTCCTTGTTCTCGGTAACAATGTTTCCAAGGAAATCATCATCAATGACAAGTTCATTTCTGCCCTGCTCGAAAGTAATACCGAATACTTCCTTGCGTTCTACCGGATTTGGCTTATAGGCAGGGTCAATCTGGATAACGGCATAGCCGCCCTTCTTCTTTGCCTTTAAAATTTCCAAAGCTTCCGGCTCATAACCAGGAGCAATCACACCGTCAGAAACTTCTCTCTTAATCAGGTTCGCTGTAGCAACGTCACACACATCGGAAAGGGAGATAAAATCACCAAAGGAGGACATTCTGTCTGCGCCTCTTGCTCTTGCGTAAGCACTTGCCAGTGGTGTTAATTCGCCCATATCTGCCACCCAGTAAATCTGCTTTTCTACTTCTGTTAATGGAAGACCTACTGCTGCGCCAGCCGGGGAAACGTGCTTAAAGGAAGTAGCTGCCGGAAGTCCGGTTGCCTTCTTTAATTCACTTACCAACTGCCAGCCGTTAAAAGCGTCCAGGAAATTGATGTAGCCTGGCTTACCGTTTAATACTGTAATTGGCAGGTCGCCGTTTTCCATGTAAATTCTGCTTGGCTTCTGATTTGGATTACAGCCATATTTTAATTCTAATTCGTTCATAGTTGACCTCTTCTTTCTTTTTTATCAACACCATCTGCAACATACTGCTTACTTGTTCTTATTATAAATCTTAGACTTTGCCTCGCCTGTAGCAATATCAATATAGCGGACAAATAAGGAAACCTTGTTATCTTCATTCAGACTGTTCCAAACCATATCGCCGAAGCTGTCCATATCGCCGGAGATTGCCACTACCTTTGGCTCACCTTCAAAGCTTGGCAGTGGATTGCCGTCACACTTATAGGTGTGGATGAAGCGGCCTTCACCAGCCTTTGGATTGTCGTATGTATATGTATAACGGTTGCAGCAGGATGGATCACCATTGTTGCTCTTTAAAATGGACATTGCAAAATCATAGGAACCATTCTCCACATGCATAATACCGGAAATTCTTGGTGTGTAGTTTGGAGCATCCGGCTCGAACTCTCTGGTGCGAAGGGACTCTTCAAAGCTCATCTGCTGATCCATCAGTTCATAAATGGTATCTGTCTGGTCACCATTGGTTACGATTGTCTTGTTGCCAAGGACACGTACCGGAGCATAGATAATCAGAGTTGGATCTACCAGCTTGGACGGGTCAAATGCCTGGGTGCGGATACCAGCACCATCCTCTACAAATACACGGTTGCGGCTGTTCTCACTTCTTCCCATAATAAAGTATGCTGTCACTGCATACTTACCATCCTCAGATTTACCAATAACAATACCTCTGCCCGGATATGCATTCTGCTTTAATTCCTGTTCCAATGATAATAATTCCATTGTAATCCTCCTTGCTAAACTCGTAATAAACTTCCTACTCTCTAATGGTAGCATTTTCGACCATTTTTGGCAATCTTTTTTCTATTGAAAAAAAGAAGAGGTGATTTATAAGTTTTTCTTATAAATCACCCCGACCATATACAAAATGACTAACTCAGAAGCTTTATAATCGTAATATCTGTCTGTTTTGACAAATCAATAAATTCGTCACCCACCTGAACCAATGGTCTTGCCTGGTCATGCTTATTTATCATAACAATCCTGCCCCGCTGTCCATTGCTCAAAATAACCTCATACCGGATAAAATTCTGGGCCATACGATCCACAAAAGTCATTATCATATCCGCATCCAGTTTCAGATAATACTCATAATTCAACTGGCGTAGTGCTTCAAATGGTGACAACGGTTCATAGTCCGGCTCAATTAAAGTCAGCGTATCATAAGTATCGGCAATTGCCAGCACCTTGGAAATGGTATTAATATTTCTGTAATCCATCTGGTGTGGAAATCCTCTGCCGTCCATACGTTCATGATGCGTCAGTACGGCCTGTTTTACCCGGATATCCAGTGGCTTGTCTTTAATCATGTTATATCCGTAAACTACATGACGTTCCCAGATACGAACCTCATTGTCATGCTCATCATGGAAATAAATCGGAATTCCCTCTTCTTCCTGCTGACATTTCAGCAGACCGATGTCATGAAGCAGCCCGGCAATACCGACCAGTTCTATTTCCTCTGCAGATAAGCCTATCCAGCGTGCCAGCAACTGTGCGTATAGTGACACATTAATCGCATGTGCATATAAACTTTCCGCAGACTGCTTCATCTTAAACAGCATATCACATAAATTAACATCATTGTCCGCTTTCGCTACCACGGAATTAACCATATTCAACAGCTGGTCAATATTCACATCCTTGTCCTGATATGCAAGCTCACGTAAACTCTGGGACAGTGTTTCCTCTGCCACATGGAAAGTCGCTGTAAACACTTCCATTCTCTGTGCCTTTTCCCGTTCTTCCAGAAAGTTTGGTACTACAACAGGCACCGGTGCCGCTTCTATTGGTTTTACCGGTTCAGGTTTGACAACCGGCTCTGCCGGCTTTGGAGCATCTACTTCTACAAAAACTTCCCTGATCGAATGTCTTGCCAGAAGTTCCAGAACTTCCTGATTAATCACGGTTCTGGCTGGTACAATAATTACACCATTACGTGTAAATACATCTGCCTTTACAACCATACCTTCTTTTAAGTCTCTTGTCCACATTCTCTTCTGTGCCATGCCTCTTCCCCACCTGCTTTCATCAGGAATAAATATTCCTGATTATATTTTGTATCTACATAGATGTAATGCGAACCCCTTAGCATCATCCGCCTGTATTATTCATTATACAGCATATTCTTCAAAAAAGAAAGTATTATTTTGACAATAATCGCGTTACTGTTTGCTCGTTATTTTATTATAAAGGCTTTTTAGAATACAATATTGTCTATGAAAAAAAGGGCTCCAGTGCCTCCTGGATATGGGGCAGCTGCTTGGAAAAGAAAACCTGCTTTACCGTGCTGCCATCGATGGAATCAATACCCGAATGAACATGGAAGTTGAAGATTATTTAAGTCAGCCCTATACCTACGAAGCCATGGCTGCAGAAGCTGCTATCCAATGCATTTTGTCCGGCTACTATATCGATGCAAAGGATATCGAAAAAGGATTTATTTCTGAACACTGGCGAAATATTGTAATGGATTACGCCAAAAAAAATCAAAAATAGACACCTCCGTTTCAATAATATGCAATCTTATTAACGCAGCATTTGTAACTACAACAGAACCTGATGAACAGAAAGGCTGTAAAACATACACCAGCACCTTTCCCATCATCAGGTTCTACTCCATTAATACAATTTTGGCAGGTTATCCAATGTAACCGCATACGCATGATTGTACTGCTCCCGGAACACTTCTTCTGTTGTAAAACGGTCACTCAAAACAAAATCGCCGCTCCACATCATAAACCAGAGCCAGTCTGCTTTTTCTTTTTCCATCTCTGAGATTTTTGGAATCGTACCTATTTCACCAATGGCAAAAGGCTTTCCGGAAGTAATTTTTTTCAGACTATCAAGTTTTTCTGTCATTGCCGTGTGGGTATGTTCCGGCGGATAAAAGTCTGCCGTCACAATATCACAGTATTCATCCCCAACATAGCCCTCCGGACGTGGATTATTCCACACCCAGATTAAATGGTTCAGCTGCTTTACTTCCGTATAATAATGGAACATTTCACGATAAAGCTTTCTGGCAGTATCCATTCCCTTCACTCCCCACCAGAACCAGTCGCCCTCCGCTTCATGAAATGGCCGCCAGAGAATCGGAATATGCTTTTCCTGAAATCCCTGCAGCAGTTCAGCCATTACATCCATATCGTGGTAAAATGCTTCCCGCTCCGGCGTACCTTCCACAAAAACCTGTTCCGCATCAAAATCCGTATTTCTGGAATAAAATGACTTATCCACTCCACCAATTGGAGAATACCAGTGCCAGGTAAAGGTCAGCAGGCCTCCACGTTCTGCCCATTCATACGCCCGCTGTAAGGTTCCTTTATTCTCATTGATTTCTTTTAATGCCGCTTCATCGCAGGACGGATAGTTAATGTTTGGAGAATAAGCCAGAAGTTCAAAACCACAGAGAGCCGGGAGTTTACCCGTCACTTTTTCCATCTGCCACAGTTCCTCCTGGGCCATCGTCTGGGTATGCTGGCCGGTGATAATCTTCTTTCCCCGGATATCCTCCAGATACGTTAATACCGCTCTTGCTTCCCTGGTCGCATTTTTGTTTACAGGATTAATCATAGTCTCTTTCCTTTCTTGTATTCTGATGTTTTCTGCCTTACCACGCTGTCAGTTATCCTTCTGCTTTCCGATAATTACATTCCTGAAATCAGAGGCCTCATTACCCACTAAATAGTCACTTAAATTCATACTTCTACCTTACTATAATTTAAGTAAATAATCAAGCATTTCCTTGTTTATTTTTCTCTTAAGGAAACTCTGAATAATGCAACTCAGATATAATCTTCCATTGTAATTCCGGAGTAAATGTAGTATCATAACATTTATCATAGATTTTAACATCCAGGAGGACCCATGCAGAATTACACACATACCGTACAATATTATGAAACCGACAAAATGGGTGTCACTCATCACTCAAATTATATCCGTTTTATGGAAGAAGCAAGAGTTTACTTTTTGAAACAGGCCGGCTGGCCGTATGAGAAATTTGAAGAGGAAGGCATTATTTCTCCTGTTGTCAGCATTTCCTGCGACTACAAAAGGACAACCACTTTCCCTGATATTATCGAAATTAAAGTAGATGTTGCCGAAGTAACTCCGGTAAAATTTAAACTGAGTTATACCATGACTGTGGCCGAAAAGCTGGTCTGCACGGCAGGCAGTGCCCACTGTTTCTTAAACACCACCGGACGGCCGGTCAGCATCCAGAAACAATACCCGGAGTTTTATCATACTCTGCTGGAACTGCAGAACAGCGCAAATAAAGTTTCTTCCATTTCCTAAAGCTTTTTACATACTATAAAAACTAAACACGCTGGAAAACTTTCGGATTTTCCAATTCCTCCGTTTTCCAGCGTTCCAGTCTGCGTATTCTTTTTTATTTCTTCCAGGATTATAAATAATCTTCCAGTTCTCCCGGTTCAGAAACTATCACTTCCGCACCTGCCTGCACAAGTACCTCTTTGTCACGGAATCCCCAGTCCACTGCAATACAGTCCAGTCCGGCATTTTTTGCTGTTTCCACATCTACATCGGAGTCTCCGATATACACTGCCCCGGACTTTTCCACACCAAGAATACGAAGTACTTCATGGACCGTATCCGGCGCCGGCTTTTTCGCAATTCCCTGCCGTTCACCGATTGCTTCGTCCAGAAGTCCCGGAAAATACTGCGTACAGAGATTCTTCACCGCATAGTCTGCCTTGTTGGAAACCACCGCTGTCTTCACGCCTTTTTCTCTCAACCAGTGCAGCAGTTCCGGTATTCCGCCATAAGGCTTTGTTTTATCTGCACAATGTTCTTTATAATGTACAGTAAACAATTCATGCACCTTATTTACCATTTCCTCTGCGGTATCCGCAGGGACACTGCGCTCTATCAGCTTCCGGATTCCATTTCCCACAAAGTTCCTTACTTCTTCCCTGGTACGTCCGGGATACCCAGCAGCTGACAGCGCAGCATTTACACTATCTGCCAGGTCATCCAGCGTATCCAGTAACGTTCCATCCAAATCAAAAATCACCAGTTCATATTTTCCTGCCATCTTTTTTACTCCTGTACAAATTTTATTTTCACTAATATTCTTTTCTTCGGTTCCTTCCGCATGTTCCATTTCCTACTTCATATACATCTCCAGCCAGTCTCCCAGTTCCTCTGTTATTTTATAATAAGCCATTGTTCCCCCGGAATACAGCCAGCCGGACTCCGGATACCAGCTCATATAAAAACGCAGTCCTTCCACCGTTTCTATACAGAGTATCCGTTCTGTTTCCATGAACATAGTATATTCTTCTTCGGTCATCCTGTCTGTTACCATTTCCCTGAACTCTTCTTTTCCATAACATTCCAGTTCCGTACTCATGGTTGCAGTATAAAAATCTTCCAGCGCCTTCTTTTCTCCCACCTCCGTACCTGTCAGTATATCCACACCTGCAGGACCTGCTTCTGCCACCATGCGGATATTCCCGGCACCTTCAATACCATACACCCGGTATAACTCCGAAACCGGGCTGTAAGCTTCTGCCTCATCCGGCTGATAATAATTCGAAAACAGCCCCGCCATATAATCCTCACCGTCTTTTACTACCAGCACAGCTGAATTTAACGCAGGTGCATACTCATAAATTTCAATATCTGTTTTCTCGGTTGTTTCCTCATATCCCTGTTCTGTTTTTGCCAGATTACCAAGAAGCCGACCGCAGTCTTCCGATGTAATTGTTTCCGGAATTCCGGCTTTATTTAAACTCCAGAGTTCATTGCTGACATTGTAAAGAGAACCATTATATGCCAGCACTGTCCACACATCGCCCGGAGCAGCGGTTGGCACTGCACTGGTATTGGAATTGTTATCTCCTTTTTTTGCAAATGCGCCGCCTGTCCAATAGCTTATACCAAGCAGCAACAGACAAAAGCAGGCTGCCATACTGCCCCATTTTACTGCCTGCCAGGGACGCTTTTTCCTAAACTGAAACGTTCCGGCCTCTTCTATGTACTCTTCCTGAATGTCTGAAATGGCATCGTACAATTTCTCGTTTTTCACAGAACCACTCCCTTCTCCTCCAGAAATTTCTTAAGCCTTCTGCGAAGCCGCAGCATCCGCTGGGACATCTGGGCTGCGCTGCACCCACAAAGCTTTGCCAGCTTCCGCACCTCTTCTCCGTACCAGTACCGCCTGACAAAAAGCACCCGGTCCTCTGCTGCCAGTCCTGCCAGCCATTCATTAATGTACCCGGACAATTCCTTTGCTTCGATTTCCTGCTCCACATCTCCCGCCGCCGGAACGCAGTCATTTAACTCTGACAACAGAACCTCCAGTCCATGAAATCTCTTTTTTGCATGCAGTGCCCGATATTTGCTAATGGAACAGTTCCGGACAATCTTTCCAAGAAACGCTTTAAAAGAATCCGGCTTCGTGGGCGGAATCTGGTTCCACGTCGTATGATACGTGTCATTGACACATTCCTCTGCATCCTCCTTTACCGTCAGCACATTCATGGCAATGCGCAGACAGAAGCTTCCATATTTTTTCGCAGTTTCCGTCAGTGCTGCTTCATCACGGCTGAAATATAATTCAATAATCTGCTGGTCTTCCACTTCTTCTCCCTCTTTTTCTCCTGCTTATCCACTAATATATTCCGCTGATTCCCACTTCACATCACTGTACCTCTGTTATGTGACTGGTATACACCCGGCAATGGTCAATGTAATCCCCAAACTGCGAGCTGAACATGCCCCACTCCAGCTCCTTCCAGGTTACGTTTTTATCATGCACCAGCACATAATACACATACCGGACAAAGGTGGCAGACATTGACGATGGTTTTCCCTCGAACTTCACCAGATACGGATAAGTTCTCACCATTTCCGGTTCTGTTTCATAGCCCGGCCGGTCTGTAATCACATACTGTTCTCCATCAAAACATAAGCTGGACAGGAAAAACTTCGGATATTCATCCTTAATCTCTTCATAATATTCTTCTGCGATATTTTCTCCATTCAGCGTATAATAATTTGCCAGATATACCACCGCCGGTTCTCCTGCCTGTGTTCTGTCATAAAATTCCTGCCAGATTTCTTCTCCGCTGGTGATATTGGAATCTTCGAATACAACAAACCCTTCCTCTTTTGCTTTCTCCAGCATCTCATCTGCGGATAATTCTACCGGAAAATTCTCTGTACTGATGGCATAAAACGTATCCATTGCGATGCTGTTCCCTTCTTCTGAAACCATCTGCGTTTTGCTGTTGTCAAATACCGTCCGTCCAAACACCTTTACTGTAATTCCTGTTTTACGTGTCTCAATGTTTTCCACCATCATCCCCATCTGATTCCAGTCGGTTACCTCATATAGTCCCACAAGGCTGCGGTAGACCATCGTACCGCCGTCCTTGTACTGGAGTCTTACCGGAACCAGAAGGATACAAAGTATTACCGTACATACACCTATTATGACTGCTGTTTTTGTTTTCTTTTTCATCATGTCCTCACTTTCTGCGTCTTTGTGTTCACTATTTCTGTCTTTCACTTACTAAGACGCAAAAGAAATGGAAATATTGGCAGGAGAATTAAAAATTTCTAAGGAAGCACTGATTAATTCATTGCTTCTGTAAAAGCCTCCGGCGAATCGCACGAATTCGCAGTAGAAATTGCAGCATCACTACGCAAATACGTATTGAACATTTGTTTGTTTTATGATATAATACATTCAGCAACCGTGTTACAAGGTGGTAGCCTCCCGTACTAGAAATAGAAGGGAGGTGGTGCAAATGGATTTTATCGAAGTTATCAGCCTGTTATTCTTAGGTGGTTCGTTCCTACTTGCATTGCTTGCCTACATAGATAGGATTTACAAGCGAAAATAAAAATGCCTACCTTGACTTGGCCGAGTGTAAGGT
>JAGBBW010000033.1 GCA_017938285.1 Lachnospiraceae bacterium | reverse complement strand
CCGGTTCGATTCCGGTCGCCGGCATGAAATCTTTCCTGTAAAAAGTTTTTACAGGAAAGATTGTGTGCGTGTAGCTCAGCTGGATAGAGCACTTGGCTACGGACCAAGGTGTCGGGAGTTCGAATCTTCTCACGCACGTTTCAGGTAAGTCTTTGAGAGTATAAGCTTTCAAGGGCTTTTTTTATTTTCTAATGAAACTTTTTCCTGTGTTTCTGCGTCTAATAAGTGGATGAACTCAGATGGGATCAGTGAATCTTAATGGCAGAAAGAAATTGATATGTAAATCAACCATAAAGAAAGGAAAGTAACTAAAAAGGTACGAAATAGTTACAAGGGAAGTAAAGATGAGAAAAATAAAAAAAGTGACAGCATTATTAGTCAGTGTTGCAAGTGTTATTTCTTGTGCTGCCTGTGCAGTTCCGGAAAAGGAAAAGCAGATACTGGAACAGGAGCCGGTCGCATTTGAAGGACAGGAGGGGCAGAATATGCGGGAAGAAAAAGAAGAATCTGAAAAAGAATATAACGAGCAGAAGAATGCTGCAGAGGAAGAACAAAAAGAAACAGTAGAACAAGTGCAGATACTGGCCAGGGCAGAGTATCCGGAAATGGTACAATATCCAGTTACCGATAGTTTTATGTATGACGAAAAGGCTTATACAGCGTGGAGAACTTCTGTAGCAGCGCAGCAGCCGGAGAGTATGGAATACCAGAATGGTATCCGGGAATTTTATGAAACAACCATGCAGGAATTTTTAAAGGATACAGAAGGGAAAAACAGGATTTATTCACCGTTAAACGTATATATGGCGCTGGCTATGCTGGCTGAAACAACAGACGGGGAAAGCAGGTCACAGATTCTTCAGTTACTGCATGTGGATTCCATGGAGAAACTGAGGGATAATGCAGCAATTCTCTGGAATGCCAATTATTGTGATGATGGTACGGTAACAAGCCGTCTGGCTTCTTCCATCTGGCTTAAGAATGGGAACGATTATAATACAGACACGTTACAGGTACTGGCAGAAAATTATTATGCGTCTTCGTTTCAGGGAAACATGGGGTCTGAGGAATACAACAAAGTGCTGCAGAATTGGCTGAATGAGCAGACCGGAGGTTTACTTAAGGAACAGGCTTCGACGGTAGGGATGGACCCTGAGACTATAGTTGCATTGGCTTCTACAGTATATTTCCAGGCAAAATGGCAGAAGGAGTTTTGGAAGGAAAATAATACAAAGGAAATATTTCATGCAGCTTCCGGTGATCTGGAAACGGAATTTATGCATCAGTCCAGTTCCGATTATTATTATTGGGGAGAGCAGTTTAGTGCTATTACAAGGAATTTAAGATATAGTGGAGAAATGCTTCTGATTTTACCGGAGGAAGATGTGAATGTGGAAGAGCTTCTGAGCAATCAGGAAGTATTGGATTTCATCTACAAGCATGAAGAATGGGAAAACCAAAAGTATCTGATTGTGAATCAGTCGATTCCGAAATTTGATGTAGCGTCGGATTATAGTCTGATTCATGGATTAAAAAATCTGGGAGTAACAAATGTCTTTGACAGAACTGCAGCAGATTTTACTCCGTTGACCTTGGAGCCGGAGGTGGCAGTGGATAAAGCAACCCATGCCGCCAGGGTAATGATTGATGAAGAAGGCTGCACAGCAGCAGCGTTCACCGTAATGGTTGCCGCCGGAGCAGGAAGACCACCGGAAGAAACGGTGGATTTTGTACTGGACCGCCCATTTTTGTTTGTTATTAATGGACAGGATGGCCAGCCGTTGTTTGTTGGTATTGTAAATCAGCCAAAGTAATTTTGTATTGACGTATAAGAACCAAAAAAGGATGAATCCAGACAGCACCTTGGAAGCTGTCTGGATTCGTCCTTTTAGTTACAGTTTTGTAGACCAGTTGGAGCAGTCAATGACTCTGGTTGCAAAATCAGCATAAAAGTCAGGTTCATGGCAGATCAGCACAACGCTTCCTTTATATGCGGTTAATGCACGTTTCAGTTCCTCCTTCGCATCTACGTCCAGATGATTGGTCGGCTCGTCCAGCAGAAGAACATTGGTTTCTTTATTAATGAGTTTACAAAGGCGGACCTTTGCCTGTTCACCACCGGAGAGAACACGAACCTGGCTTTCGATGTGTTTGGTAGTCAGACCACACTTTGCCAGAGCGGAACGAACCTCATACTGGGTGTAGGACGGAAATTCCTGCCACAATTCTTCGATACAGGTATTATTTTTAGCACCGGACATTTCCTGTTCAAAGTAACCGGTGTATAAATAATCGCCCAGGGTTACTTTACCGGAAATAGAAGGAATCAGTCCAAGGATGCTCTTTAACAGAGTCGTTTTTCCAATACCATTGGCACCGGTGAGTACCAGTTTATCACCGCGTTCCATGGAAAAAGTAATTGGCGTGGACAATGGTTCTTCATAACCAATGACAAGGTCTTCCGTCTGGAAGATGTAACGTCCGGCAGCGCGGGCTTCTTTGAAATTAAATTCCGGTTTAATACGCTCCGGAGCCAGTTCAATAAGGTCCATCTTATCCAGCTTTTTCTGACGGGACATGGCCATGTTGCGGGTAGCAACCCGGGCTTTATTTCTGGCAACAAAATCTTTCAATTCGCTGATTTCCTGCTGCTGGCGCTTGTAGGCAGCCTCTAATTGTGCACGACGCATTTCGTAAACTTCCATGAACTTATCATAGTCGCCGACATAGCGGGTAATTTCTCCATTTTCCACATGGTAGATCAGATTGACAACACTGTTTAAAAATGGAATATCATGGGAAATCAGAATGAAAGCATTGTCATAATTCTGCAGGTAACGCTTTAACCATTCGATATGCTGTACATCCAGATAGTTGGTCGGCTCGTCTAACAGAAGAATGTCCGGTTTTTCCAAAAGAAGCTTGCCAAGCAGAACCTTGGTACGCTGTCCGCCGGATAATTCCGTAACATCCTTGTCCAGACCGATGTCTTCCAGACCAAGGGCACGTCCTACTTCTTCTACCTTTGGATCAATGTTGTAGAAATCATGGGATTCCAGTAAATCCTGCAGGGTGCCGACTTCTTCCATCATTTCAGCCATTTCTTCTTCACCTGCTTCGCCCATGGAGCAGTAAATATCATTGATTTTAGTCTCGATTTCAAATAAAAAATTAAATGCGGATTTCAGAACGTCACGGATTGTCATACCGGCAGACAATACAGAATGCTGGTCCAGATAACCGACACGGACGTTTTTATTCCACTCAATTGTACCCTCGTCAGGCATCAGTTTTCCTGTTATAATATTAAAGAAAGTGGACTTTCCTTCGCCATTGGCACCAATCAAACCGATGTGTTCGCCTTTCAGGAGACGGAATGTTACATCATGATAAATCATGCGGTCACCAAAACCGTGGGAAAGATGGGAAACATTTAAAATACTCATATAAATAGTTCTCCTTATTGTATTTATGGATGTTGGTTGTATACGGATTCGTGTTACAATGTGTCCATTATAAAGGAAGAGGACAGGAAAGACAAGGAAAACTCACGAATTTTTTACGGAATTTTTATATGGGATATGATACTATGTTCAGTAAATTGGGGGATATATAAAGGCGGAGGCAGTATGGAGAAGGAAAACAGATTTGGGGAATATATTGCAAAGCTTAGAATGGAAAAGAATGTGTCGCAGGTACAGTTGTGCGAAGGCTTATGTGAGAGGAGTATGCTTGGTAAGTTTGAGCGTGGTGAAAGGGAACCGGATAAGTTACTACAAAACCGCTTTTTGACGAGGCTTGGTGCAGTGCCTGAAAATTATGAAAACTTTTTATTTCATGAGGATTACGTGCAGTGGGAACGCAGGCAGGGGATTCTGCATCATATTTTAGAAGAGAATATGGGTAAAGCAAGGGAGCTGTTGGAAGAGTACTATCGAAATTATAATATGGAAAATCCGTTGGAAAAGCAGTTTTATCTTGCCATGCTGGCGCAGATAAAAAGATATCAGGGGGCAGATAATTCAGAACTGGTTGTGTTGTTTGAAGCAGCACTGGAGCTTACGGTGCCCAATCTGGATGAACGAGGGTTTCGGAACAGGATACTTTCTCTGGAAGAAATTAATCTTTTGCTGGAGTATATCCATTGTGGCAGCATGGGAGAGGAACTGTTTTGGTATGAGGAAATTTTAAAGTATATCGAACTGATGAAATGTACCCAGTTGGCGAAAGCAAAAATTTACCCTAAAACAGTGTATTATTACAGTATTATGTGGAATAAGCTGGGAGAGAAGCAGGAAAAAGATGTAGTACATATGCTGGAACTTTGTGAAAATGCAATAGAGCTTTTACGGAATACAAACAGGCTGTTCTACTTGTGGGAATTGTTTTGCATGAAGGAGCATCTGGCAGAACTTTTATTCCAGTATCCGGCAGTAAAGTATCATTTTATACAAAGTGTGGAAGAGTGCAGGGAATGGAGAAAAACACTGGAGGAACTGTATGAAGAATACCATGTTTCCATTGGGATGTATGAGTTCTGTTATCTGTATGTAGAAAGTGAGAATTACTGCATCGAGGACGTAATAAAGATACGAAGAAAAATGCTGAAAATGAGCATGAAAAAGCTGAGTGCAGGAATTTGTTCTGAAATAACGGTCAGCCGTTTGGAACATCATAAAACCAAAGCCCAGAGAGCTGTAGTAAGGAAATTGTTTGACAGGCTGAATCTGTCAACAGAGCTTTGCCGGACGGAACTGGTAACAGAGAGTCAGGAAGCAATTGAAAAATATGAGGAGCTGAAATTACAGAATAATAATCAGAACAGTGAAGAAGCAAGAGCTTATATGAAACAGTTGAGGGAAGAATTACGGGGAATGATATCAATGGATATTCCTTCTAATGCACAGATACTGTTACGAAATGAAATTATAAATCTGTTCAGTAATGGAGAAATTACAAGAGAAGAATATATAAAATATATGAAGCAAGCATTAGAATATACAGTACCGTATAAAGCAGTGACAGCATCAGGAAAAAAATATTTGACGAATGAAGAAATTAGATGTATACATAATTTGACATTGGAAATTGACTGGTCTTTTGCAGAAATGCAAGAGTGTATTACTACATTACTTGAGGTATGTGAAACACCAAAGTATGCAGCAAATTATCTGAAAATGTATCAATTTTGTATGTCGGTGGTATCTAGTTGTATTGGTAATAAAGGTGAATATATTCAATCAAATGAAATTAAAAGCAGAGTATTGAAATTGCTATTAAGAAACAGACGGTGTGGAGGGATTCATGAAGTATTGTATGGAATGATTTGGAATAATGAGCAATGTGAAAAAGAACAGACAATTAAAGAAAGAGTGGATCATAAAAGAGAATTGCAAAGATGTATAAGTCTTAGCGCATTGTGTAAAAACACGCAAAGACAGCAAGCATATATAGACAAAATGCATGTACAACATAAATGACAATGAATAAAATGTAACATCCATTGCCATTTATGTGAAGTATTTATTAACTATAAGGATAAGGAACAGGTTTTAAATCCTCACAAACCTGAATCCCCGTAAAATCATTCTTCGCTTCTTCTACAGCAACATCAGGAGCAAAAGATGCTAACATTACCAATACAAACATAAAAGCTGCAACTAATTTCTTCATTACATGTACCTCTTTTCTTTGAAATATTAAATGTAGCACCATGATAATCCCTTTTTTATTTTTTTACATCTGCCAGAGTTGTCACAAAATGTCGATGGGACAACTCTGGCAGGTATTTTTTATCCCATATCTGTTATATCATAGTATTATAGTAAGAAATTTACTGTGAAATAATGTAACTGCCCATAGCAGAAGGTAATAAATGAGCGTGGGCAACTATGATAAAACGGAGAGAGGGAAAAGAAATGAAGCGTCTAGGTACAATGGTAAAGCGTTTGCGTAAAGAAGCACATCTGAACCAGACGGTACTGGCGTATGGAATCAGCAGTACTTCTGATATCTCAAGAATAGAAAATGGAGAAAAAGAACCAGACAGCTTTTTGATGTGTGCCTTGGTACAGCGACTGGGAAAGTCTTTGGATGAGTTTGAGTTCATTGCTGCGGGAAATGAGTATCAGATGAGTCTGCTTCGTGCAAAAATTCAGGCGGCGATGCTGAAGAAAGAAACGGATGCCGCCGGACAGTACCTGGAACAATATGAATCCTATCAGGAAAGTAGAAAAAATCTGCATAAGCAGTATGTGTTAATGATTCGTGCGGCAATTAGGTATATCAAATATGGAGTACATACGGATTGTATTGAAATGCTCAGGGAGGCAATGGCTCTGAGCATTTTTGGCATATCAGACAGCATATCAGACAGCATAGAACTGTCCTGTGGGCTGTGTCTCCAGGAAACGCATCTGCTGTTGTTTTATTCCCTTTTGTTACTGGAAAAAGAAAAGGCGGCGGAAACAGTGCTTCTGCTGGAACAACTGGTTACCTATATCGATAAGAGATATACTTCGGAAGAACTGAAAATCAATAGTTTTCCTGGTGGCTGTTATCTGCTTGCAAAGGCTTATCTAATGCAGAACGAGAAAGAACGGGCGTATGAAGCCTGTGAAAAAGGCGTGGAATATGTAAGAAGGAATGGTTCTACTGCTTTTTTAATGGAGCTTTTGCTGCTGCAGCAGGAGTGTAAGTACAGTTCTGTGACAGCACAATATCTGGAAGCATTCGGGATGTTCAGATGTTACGCTGGTTATCAGGAGCCGGAAGAAACCGTGATAAAACTGTTGTTTCATGGAAGCATGCGTTCTGTAATTTTTAGTGGGGAAATGGTGAAAGAAGCAAGAGAAGCGCATGGGTGGTCCCAGGAGCAGCTGAGTAAAGATATTTGTGCAAGGGAGACAGTTGCTAAAATCGAAAAGGGAAGAACTCCAACGGTTAAAATGCTCTATGGACTTCTGGACAGGCTGGGAGTAGAAAGACGAAAATATTTTTGTTATGTGGCAGCAGATGATTTTGGAACATACGAACTTCAGCGGAACTGTATCAAAAGCCTGTTCCAGGGAAATAAAACAGAAACAGGGAAACTGCTGGGGAGACTGGAAAAAGTACTGGATGTAACAATACAGTTTAACGGTCCGTTTTTACAGGCTGCCAGAATTGCTTACCGGATATTGTGCGGCAGTATCTCCGATAAGGAAGCAGTACGGCAACTGGAAAAACTGCTGTGCTCCAGTATGCCGGAGTTTAATGGAGAGGTGCAGAGAGTTCCTTATCAGGAAGAATGTTTCATGTTGAATCAGATAGCAGTATGCCTGTTGAAGATGGAAAGAGAACAGGAGGCACTGATTCTTTATGAAAGTATTCGAAAACAGTACAGGGAGTGTGGTCCAAAATCGGCACGACAGCTGGAAACGCTGCTTTATTTGTACTGTAATTATGTGGAGGCTCTGGGAAAATGCGGCTTCTGGGAAAAAGCAGTACAGTATGGAAAAGAAGCAGTCCAGCTGGCATTGCAGGGACAGAGAGGTTATATGGCGGTACAACTAATGAAAAAGACAGAAGAAGCGCTGGAAGTATGTTGTGCAGAAGAGGAGGAATGGGAAAAGAACCGATGGCCGGAGTATATCAACCGTCTGATGGATTTTTTTGTGGTTGAAAATTAAAATTTTCAAATGGCGTTACAGCTTTTTTCTAAAATATATGTTATACTGAATGAGTTACCAGGGCTGTCACTGACCCGACAGCCGGTAATTTCTCTTTATTTGGAATGTCCGGGAGATGGGCGGCTTTCTGTGGGGAAACCTGCAGAAGCTGCAGTCGTTCCGGACATTTGTTTTTGGCACTCACAGCAGTCTCCGGGAATATATTATAGAAAAAGAGAAAATGGGGGATTTGTGATGTATTTTGAGAATATTCGTCCGGAAGACATTTTCCGGCAGCGCAGGAATGGCACAGGGTTGCTGATTGATGTAAGAGATGTGCAGGAATATCAGAAGGGGCATATTCCGGGAGCAGTGTGTATTCCTTATGGGCAGCTGGAGGAGAAAATTCCGGAACTGCGCAGCTGGGTGGTGCAGTGTTCCAGAAAGTATGGCAGGGCCGTTCTTATTGTATATTGTGACCGTGGCAACACCAGTTTAAGGGCTGCCAGGGATTTATATAAAGCAGGTTTCCGGGTAAAAAATGTATATGGAGGAATTTCGGCATACAAAGGTCCAAGAACACGGGGTTGACGAAACAAAAAAAAGCCGATACAATAAAACGAAAGAAAAGTACAGGAAATGGAGCAGAAGATGGAGCGATACGAATTTGTTTGTCCATGTCATTTTGGACTGGAAGCGGTATTAAAGCAGGAAATTCTGGATTTAGGGTATGAGATTGTGCAGGTAGAGGATGGAAAAGTAACCTTTGCCGGGGATGTAACAGCCTTTGCCAGAGCCAATGTGTTTTTGAGAACAACAGAGAGGGTGCTCTGGAAAGTGGGAAGTTTTCATGCAGAAACCTTTGAAGAGCTGTTTCAGGGCACCAAAGCGATTCCATGGGAAACCATGATTCCGGCAGATGGAAAGTTCTGGGTAACAAAAGCCAACTCGGTGAAGAGTAAGCTGTTCAGTCCTTCTGATATTCAGTCCATCATGAAAAAAGCCATGGTGGAGCGTATGAAGCAGCATTATAAGAAAGACTGGTTTGAAGAAACGGGGGCCCATTATCCGGTGAGGGTATCCATTTTAAAGGATGAAGTGACGGTTGGTATTGATACTTCCGGGGAATCCCTGCATAAGCGCGGCTACCGTAAGCTGACCAGCAAGGCACCGATTACGGAAACGCTGGCAGCCGCCCTGATTTTGTTGTCACCATGGAATAAGGACCGTATTCTCGTGGACCCGTTTTGTGGCAGCGGTACGATTCCAATTGAGGCAGCTATGATTGGTGCCAATATTGCACCGGGAATGAACCGGGAGTTCCTGGCACAGACCTGGAATAACATTCCAAAGAAGCTGTGGCCGGCGGCAGTAGAAGAGGCGAAGGCGAACATCCGCACTGATGTGGAGCTGAATATCCAGGGGTATGATCTGGATGGAGAAATTGTCAAGGCGGCCAGACAGAATGCGAGAATGGCAGGCGTGGACCAGTATATTCATTTCCAGCAGCGTCCGGTAAGCCAGTTGAATCATCCGAAAAAATATGGTTTTGTGATTACAAATCCGCCTTATGGAGAGCGGCTGGAAGAAAAAGCAGCCATGCCGGCACTGTATAAGGAGATTGGGGAAGCATTTGCAAGACTGGATACCTGGTCATTTTATATGATTACAAGCTATGAGGATGCCCAGAAATATATGGGCAGAAAAGCGGATAAGAACCGCAAAATTTATAATGGTATGTTAAAGACCTACCTGTATCAGTTCATGGGTCCAAAACCACCGAAAAAACCGTTTGTAAAAAGGGAAGAATAATGTCAGCAGGGCTGCCGCATGAAACATCTGCTTCATGTGGCAGCCCTGCTGGTTATCTGCAGTGCCGTATTATACGGTTTCTTCTGCGGTGGCAGCAGCGGCATCTGCCGGAACCGCGGAAAAAGTATCCAGTTTCTGATGGAAAAAGGTAATGGCATCTGCCATGATTTCGTCTGCATTCAGTTCGTTCAGCAGTTCATGGCGGGCATCCGGATACACGGTAATTCCGGTATCAGAAAATCCCAGCTGACGGAAAATGGAATGAAGACGGAGAACTTCTTTGGCATAGCCTCCGACAGGGTCTTTGTCTCCTGCCAGAAAATGAACCGGAAGATTTCTGCGGGTTTTTAAAATATTTTTTTTGTTTCCGGCACGCTTGGCAAGCAGTAACAAATCACGGTAAAAGCTGGTGGTACAGATAAAGCCGCAGTAAGGGTCATAAATGTATTTTCCAACAATGGTATTGTTTCTGGTCAGCCAGTCGCAGGAGGTGCGGCTGCACAGGGAAGTGAATTTTTTGGAACCGAACATCATCTTGTCCAGTGCTTTGGACTGTTTTTTTGGTCCCCGGAACAGACAGGCAAGACGGGTAATCAAAAGTCCTGTGTTGGCCCGGAAGAAGGACGGCATGGTGGTGGCACAGACGATGGCACAGTCCATGGCATCATACTGCTGGATCAGGCAGCGGAGAATCAGGGAACCCATGCTGTGGCCAAAGACAGCCAGTTTTTCGCTCCGTCCGCAGTCTTTGATGTAGCGGCAGATCGTATGGGCATCATTTACCACGAGGTCGGAACCGCCTTTTGGAGCAAAATATCCCAGTTCCGTCAGTTTTTTATCCGTACCATGTCCACGGTGGTTGTAGATATATACATCAAAACCTTCCTGGTTCAGCTGCTGGATAAATGGCAGATAACGTTCATGGTGTTCTGCCATACCGTGAAGAATCAGGATGCTGGCAAGTACCGGTTTTTGTGTTTCATATTGGAACAGCCGGGTCTGGTAACCATCCAGCTGTTTTATACGTACGTAATTAGATTCCATGTATGTACTCCTTTCTGGGTAGGCGGGGGTAGAAATCATAAGTAAATTCTGCCCGCTGGTGGTTATTGTTCCTGCCATATATGTTATGGGAACAGTAACTTAATAACATTATACATACCTATTTTAAAAATTTCAATATTGTTAATTTTGGAGTATTCGTATATACTAAAAAACAGGGTGATTTATTTTTGCAGTATCTGACAGAAAGGGATGTAAAAAACAGGTGGTTTACAAAAAACAAAATAGAAATACAACTGGAACAGCAGTGCGGCAGGGAGGACAGGACTGATGAAAAAAATTATTTTTGCAACGTCAAATGAAGGAAAAATGAAGGAAATCCGTCTGATTATGCAGGATTCCGGATATGAAGTGGTATCTTTGAAGGAGGCAGGAATTTCTGTGGACATCGTGGAGGATGGAACTACATTTGAAGAAAATGCGGTAATTAAGGCGTCTGCCATAGCAAAACTGACCGGGGAACTGGCAATGGCAGATGATTCCGGTCTCGAAGTGGATTATATGGACAAGGCACCGGGCATTTATTCTGCCAGATTTTTAGGAGAGGATACGGATTACACCATTAAGAATACTTATATTCTGGACAAATTAAAGGATGTACCACGGGAGAAGCGTACGGCAAGGTTTGTCTGTGCCATTGCGCTGGCAAAGCCGGATGGAACTGCCATTACCAGAAGGGAGACGATAGAAGGCTATATCGGATATGAAATCCGTGGAGAGAATGGTTTTGGTTATGACCCGATTTTTATGGTGCCGGAATTTGAAAAGACAACAGCAGAACTTACAATAGAAGAAAAGAATAAAATCAGCCACCGTGCCAAGGCACTGCGTGCGATGAAGGAGGAACTGACTGCCAATGCCTGAAAAGATGGAGCATGGAAAGGTGATGAAGGTTCTGGTTATCAGCGATACCCATGGCAGGACGGACAATCTGGATAAAATTCTGCCCCAGGTGAAACCGCTGGACCAGCTGCTTCATCTGGGAGATGTGGGAAATGATACGGATTATATTGAAGTAATTGCAGAATGTCCCTGTTGTTTTGTGGCAGGCAACAATGACTATTATTCCAACCTGCCGAGAGAACGTGTAATCAAGCTGAATGGGGTAACAGTATTTATGACCCATGGACACTATCATTATGTAAATGCCAGAAAAGATATGATCCGGAGTGCAGGGGTACAAAGGGGAGCACGTATTGCCCTGTTTGGACATACCCATGTGCCGTATCTGGAAGAGGACGAAACAATTCTGGTGGCAAATCCGGGCAGTCTGTCCCTGCCAAGACAGGCAGACCACTGTCCAACATATATGATTCTCTGGATCTGGGAAGATGGTACGATGAAGGTGGAACAGCATAAAGTAACATAAAATTCCGTGGACAGACAGGGCGCAATCCCGCTGAATTAGCGGAATTATATATGCTTTTTTAATTGTTGAAAAAATTTTTAAAAAAAGTTTAAAAAAACTATTGACATTTTTAATGACATAGTATATAATCATTCTTGTGTTCAGGTGATACACAAAAAACACAGAACACAAGCTTGAAACCGGGGTGTGGCTCAGTTTGGCTAGAGTGCCTGATTTGGGATCAGGAGGTCGCAGGTTCGAATCCTGTCACCCCGATTTTATTTCTAAATTTTATATGTTATACTATGCGGGTGTAGTTCAATGGTAGAACACTAGCCTTCCAAGCTAGATACGTGGGTTCGATTCCCATCACCCGCTTTTGCTAGGCAAAGATTGCCGGGCAATGTGTGTCAGT
>JAGBBW010000032.1 GCA_017938285.1 Lachnospiraceae bacterium | reverse complement strand
CCGCTCTTAAGATTGTAACAACTTCCTTCTTCGTTGGTAACGGCACCGGACCGCTCACCTTGGAACCTGTTTTCTTTACAGTTTCAATAATTTTTGCTGCAGATGCATCGATTAACTGATGATCATAAGCCTTGAGTGTGATTCTCATTACTTGACTTGCCATAAAAAAAGTCGCCTCCTTATTCGCACTTAAACTTCAGTACGACCAGCGGTGACTGTACACTCTCCCGTGTGTTTCACGCCCATCGGTAAGATTTAGCCAAACACATAGTTTGACCCTTAAAATCAGCCTCCCGACCAGCTGAACTACACGTCTCTGCCCTTGGCAGAAGTATTTTGTTCTGTACAGTGACTTGTCGCCAGGTATTATAACTTGACATTTGCTCCACGGAAAACCCACACGATAGTGCTGTGCGGCAACCTCACGCTTCTTCGCTATCAACTCACAACGATTGTTATTTTACAATAACATGGCTTTTTTTGCAAGCATTTTTTTTATGATTTTTTAAGTTTTTTCAATTTTGTAAAATTTGCATATTTTTTCTTTGTTTGATTGCAGTCTGTTGGACAATGTGCTATAATGTACCCAAAGGAATGCTGTATAAATTGCGCTGCTGTTGCAATGTTTTCCGCAGCAAAACTCCATTAAAGACACACCTACAACAACCGGGGAGGTAACTGTATGCATTTAAGAGACTTTTTTGATTTAAAACTTCTGGACAATCTGATGAAAGACTGGTCCAAGGCCACCGGACTGGCTACCATTGCAGTAGATAACGAAGGGAAGTATATTTCCAGTGAAATCGGTTTTACTGATTTCTGTATGAAATATACCCGTGGCTGCACAGAAGGTGCAAAACGCTGTTTAAAATGCGATAATGAATGTACTGGTACTTATTACTGTCATGCCGGCCTGATGGATTTTTCTGTTGATATCATGATAGGTGATATTTACCTTGGAAAGATTATTGGCGGACAGGTACTGCCACAGGAACCGGATGAAGAAAAATTCCGTGAACTGGCTGTGGAATTCGGCATTAACCCGGATGATTATATCAAGGCTCTGCGCAAGATTCCGATTAAAACCGAAGAAAGCATCCGCGCTTCCGCCAAACTTCTTGGCGATATCGTAAACATGCTGGTCAACTTCGAATATATTAAGAAGAAAAATTCCAATGTGGTTACTACCGTTTCTGATGAAATCTCCAGGGCAGTACAGTGTATCAATGATATTGAAACCAAAACAAGAGACCTGGACAAGATTGAGAGCAAGCAGAAAATTCTTGCCCTGAACGCTTCCATCGAAGCAGCCCGTGCCGGTGAAGCAGGCCGTGGTTTCGCCATTGTAGCAGGTGAGGTTGCTACCCTGGCTGGCAACTCCGGTGAACTGAACCGTTCCATTAAGACTTCTGTTGGTGAACTGGCAGGAATCATCCACCGGATGGAGCAGTCCCAGAAATAAAAGTACATAGTAGTTCCTATTAATATAGAAGAAAGAGGAATCATTCACCTTCCAGAGCACTTGTTGCCATGTCAGGAAATGATTCCTCTTCTTTTTCTATTGTTTGCTGTTTATCGGATAACAAATCTTTATATCCTTACAAGGGAACTCCCAGTTCTCCAGCGTCCATTCCTCTACCCACTGATGTCCTCCTGCCTCCGTTTTCGTTTCCTTCCTCCATTTTTCCATGAGCAGCCAGCCATCCATAATCTGCTCCCGTTCCACATGAAGTGTCATATAAGTACCACCTTCAAAGAAACTGATTTCCGGCAGGTCCTTTGTAAACGTTTCCGGCAGTGTAATCAGAACAACATGAAAAAACGGAGGCTTTTTGCTGAATCCGGCATTATACTGAAAAACTCTGCACGCCTTTGCATCCAACTGATACTCTCTGGCAAATGCAAGGGCTCTGTTCCAGCAGTCACATGCATTTTGTTCCCCATCCATGCCTTCTGCCCGGAAGAATACAGCCCTGGAAGCAGGGATCTCTTCTTCCTCTTTCACCCCAAACGTTTCTTTTGGTGCCTCCTGAATGGAAATATATAAATCCAGCCAGCCAATATGGTCGTCCTCTTCCGTAAATCCCAAATGTTCTTCCAGATACTGGTTTCCTCCCCAGATATACTTACTTTCATGCATCCATTCACTGAATCGTTTCCAGGCCTGTATGATTTCTCCTCCAATTTCTTCCTGGTCTGCCTGCTTCACGGACATCACGGCATATTTTCCTCCCTGCAATACCCGCCGCTTCACACCATCGTATGTTCCTCTTGTAAACCCTTCCGGAACATCCTCCAGACTGTCATACAGTTCGTCTGAAATCGTAACACACACTTCATATCCATACGTTTCATCTGAATCCACATTTGACGGATCCGGATTGTTGTATCCAAACACCCGGTATCCCTGACCATGAAACGTTACTCCATGCGTCTTCGCCCACTTCTTCATTGCAGCAAATGCGTGGTCTTCCGGATTGTCTCCAAAATAAGTAAAACACGCCACCTTCATTGGCTCCAGTTTTTTTATTACTTTGATTTCCGGATATTTCTCCGCTAATTCCTGATTCTCTTCAAAATATTTTTCCATAATATTAAACCTCGCAAACTTATTTGTTTCGGAATGCGAAGAAATGGATTTTACTTTCGATGGTACTATACCAAACTGGCTTTTGAACGCTCTGGTAAAACTATCCGCAGAGTTGTACCCATATTTTATGGCAGCCGTTATCACCGACGGACCACTCTGCACCAGTTCCTCAAACGCCATAGTCAGTCTGCGCATGCGGATATATTCCTTTACACTATAGCCGACTACAGACAGAAACATCCGGTAGTATCCAGAAACACTCATATAAGCTTGTCTGGCACACTGCTCCACCGTGATTTCTTCCGTCAGATTGTCCTCAATAAATTCAATGGATTTTTGTATTCTCTCATAATAATTCATTTCTTCCACTCCTGATAACTAATCACTTGCAAGTATGAATGAATTATATCGTGTTTTGGAAGAGAATACCCGACTTTTTTTCTAAACCCGCTCTGATTTTCATTCTGACTTCATCCTATCAGCACTTCCTTGCCCTGAAATGCTATTCCATAGCTGCGGATGTGCTCTTTCGGTATTCCTCTGCTTTCCAGCTGCGCCGCATACTGTTTTTCCTCGATTTGCTTCAGCGCTGCAGCAACAGTGTCCTTCAATGTTTCTTCATCCTCGTCATCCTGAACCTTAAATTCCAGAATAATAGCATCCTTGCATTTATCCTTTGGCTCTATCATGACATCATAGCGTCCAAATCCGCTTTCCCGGTTGGAGGTAACGATATATTCCTGCTGTAGCTCTACCAGAAGTCCCAGCACAAAGCCATGATAAAAACGTTCCGGCTCTCTGTTTCCTGTATCAAAATAGCTGAACACATCTCTTAATACACGCTTCATATACGCATTCATGGCTTTTTTGTCTCCTGACAGCATGGATTTGATAAATTCGTTATAGTTACCGGAAGTCTCCTGAAACCAGGAGCGCACCATGCTCCGGAACATTACTTCCACCTCGGAATTAGTCAGGGTAAGTTCATACTTTGGCTCCTGACTGATTTCAAACTCCCCATATTCCTCTGCGGAAAGCACCTTTAAATAACCGCTGGCAACCAGCAGACTCCAGACTGCCTTATCACTGCCGGTTAACTGGTTATAAATAATCTGCTCGTCAATTGGTGTTACCAGAGTTTCTCCCAACAGCAGCCGCTCAAACTGCTCCTTTAATCCGGAATCCCCTTCCCTCAGAAGCTTCCCTACCAGACTGTTGGAACTGGTATTTGCCCAGTACACTCCAATTTTCCCTTTATCCAGAAAATTGATAATGGACCACGGATTATAAATATCTGCATGGCTGCCAAAGATAAAACCGTCATACCAGCTCTTTACTGCTGCTTTTTTGTCTGCCAGACCACACTCCTCCAGTGCCGCAAACACCTCTTCCTCCGTAAAACCAAAGGCTGTGGCATATTTATCCGTGGTAGTCGTCACCACTTCCAGGTGATTTAAATCAGAAAAAATAGACTCTTTACTGACTCTGGTAATGCCGGTCATGATGGCCCGCTCCAGATACGGATTGGTTTTAAACGCCGAGTTAAACATGCTTCTGGTATAGTCCACCAGTCCGTCCCAGAACCCTTTGACATAGGCTTCCTGCATCGGGGTATCATACTCATCCAGCAGAATGATTACTTTTTTTCCATAATGCTGATACAAAAACTTTGACAACTGATGGAGTGCAGATGTTATTTCCACCTCATCTGCCTGCCCTTTTAATATTCTGTCCATGTAATCCTTATCTTTTTCCGATAAAGCCTCCGACTCTCTCAAAAAAGAATACGTATCATAAACCTCTCCAATAATCTCATAAATTCTCGCCCTGGTGTTTTCCAGATTTGTTTCCTTTACTCTTGCAAAGGACAGACTGATGACCGGATAGGTTCCCTGCAGGTCCCGGTATTTCTCTTCCTGCCAGATGGAAAGTCCCTCAAACACTTCTCCCTGATTTGCATAGTTCAACGAAAAAAAGCGTTCCAGCATGCTTATGTTTAAGGTTTTACCAAAGCGGCGCGGACGGGTAATCAGTGTCGTACTGTCCTCGCTCTCCCACCACTCTTTAATGAACATGGTTTTATCCACATAAAAACAATTCTTCTGTATTAAATCTTCAAAATTCTGTATTCCGATTGCTACCGTTCTTGCCATTTGTCCACACCCTTTCTAACCATAACCTAAAAAATCCGCTATACCATTGTTTATAGTATAGCGGATTTTTTATTAAAATACAAACAATTATTCTCTGTCTTCCAGATTCACATACTCCCTTGCTTCCTGCACGCAGGTGTAACCCGGACGGATAATCTTATCCTGGCTTACCAGTTCTTCCATGCGGTGCGCACTCCATCCGGCAATTCTTGCCATGGCAAACAACGGAGTATACAGTTCATGAGGTAAATCTAACATGCTGTAAACAAAGCCACTGTAGAAATCGATGTTTGCACTGACGCCCTTGTAGATTTTGCGCTCCCTTGCAATGACTTCCGGTGCCATCCTCTCTACCATGGTATAAAGCTTGTAATCCTCTTCCCTGCCCTTTTCCAGAGCAAGCTGTTTCACATACTGCTTGAAAATTTCGGAACGTGGGTCAGAAATGGAATACACGGCATGACCCATACCATAGATGAGTCCCTTCTTGTCAAAGGCTTCCTTATGCAACAGCTTCAGCAGGTATTCTTCCACCTGTGCCTCGTTGGAAATATCCTTCACATTCTTTTTCATGTCCTGGAACATTTCTACCACTTTAATATTGGCACCACCATGCTTTGGTCCCTTTAAAGATCCAAGAGCCGCCGCAATCACCGCATAGGTATCCGCTCCGGAGGAGGTTACCACATGGGTTGTGAAGGTGGAATTGTTACCACCGCCATGCTCTGCGTGCAGCACCAGGGCAAGGTCTAAAATTCTGGCTTCCAGTTCCGTATATTTTTTATCAGAACGAAGCATACGCAGAAAATTCTCTGCAGTGGAAAGCTCTGGTTTTGGATTGTGGATCAGCAGACTCTTTCCCTGTTCATAATGACGGTACGCACGATAACCATATACCGCCAGCATTGGAAATACGCTGATTAACATCAGACACTGACGAAGCACATTTTCAATACTGTTATCCGATGCTTTTTTATCATAGCATGCCAGAGTAAGCACACTCCGTGCCAGAGTATTCATCATATCCTTACTTGGCGCCTTCATAATAACATCTCGCACAAAGTTCGTAGGTAATGTTCTTCCTTTGCCGATAAGTTCCTGGAAATCTTTCAGTTCCTGTTCATTTGGAAGCACTCCAAATAAAAGCAGATAAGTGATTTCCTCAAATCCAAACCGCTTACCTTCGGTAAAACCCTTGCAGAGGTCATTAATATGAATACCACGGTAGCGCAGAATACCGTCAATCGGTTTCTTTTCCCCATCTACCATCTCGTAGGATAAAATTTCCGAAATCTTTGTTAAGCCGGCAACCACACCAAGACCATTGATGTCACGCAAACCACGCTTTACATCATATACTCCGTAAAGTGCAGGATCTATTTTACTGTTTACCTGACATTTTGCCGCCAGTTCTTCTATTCCCTTTACCTGTTCTAATCTGCTTTTTCCCATGCGACCATCCTTTCCTTTTTATTCGTAACTATTCAGTACCTTCCTGTTACTTTTATTCTTCTATCTCATTCCTGCAGTTTTCCCATAATTGCTTTTGCTGTCAGAATCACTCTTTCACCGCAATTACTTCCATTTCAAACAATCCGCCCTTTGGCAGTGCTGCCGCCTGTACACAGGAACGTGCCGGCTTGTTTTCGTCAAAATACTTTGCATAGATGGCGTTGATTTTTGCGAAGTCATTGATGTCTGCTAAAAATACAGTTGTCTTTACAACGTTCTTTAAGGTACATCCCGCTTCCTTTAACACTACCTCAATATTTTTGATAGCCTGCTCTGCCTGTGCTTCTACACCCACTGCCAGTTCTCCGGTTTCCGGAATCAGACCAAGCTGACCGGAAGTATAGATGGTATTACCTGCCTGTACTGCATGTACATATGGTCCTACAGCCGCAGGTGCTTTTGCCGCATTAATTGCTTTCATGATGAATCCTCCCTGTTGTTACTTATTGTTCCATTCCTGCTTCTTTTTTCTGTGTTTTTAACACATTATCTTATTAAAGTTCTTCTTTACATAAAAGGGGATGTCATTCCGGCATCCCCTTCCCCTTTGTACTTATTATGCGCGGTTAGCAGAACCGAAAAGTTCAATCTTTTCACGAACTGTAGCCTTGATAGCTTCTGCACCTGGAGCTAACAGCTTTCTTGGGTCAAAGCCCTTGCCCTGTAAATCCTTGCCTTCTTCAATGTACTTACGTGTAGCTTCTGCGAAGGATAACTGGCACTCTGTATTAACGTTAATCTTAGCTACGCCAAGGTTGATTGCCTTCTTAATCATATCTTCCGGAATACCTGTACCACCGTGAAGAACTAATGGCATTTCGCCTGTCTGCTGCTGAACAGCATCCAGAGTTTCAAAGCTCAGTCCCTTCCAGTTTTCCGGATATTTACCGTGGATGTTACCGATACCTGCTGCCAGCATGGTTACGCCAAGGTCAGCAATCGCCTTACATTCGTTAGGGTCAGCACACTCACCAGCACCTACAACGCCGTCTTCTTCACCACCGATGGAACCAACTTCTGCTTCCAGGGACAGACCCTTTTCCTTACAGATAGCAACCAGTTCCTTTGTCTTTGCAATGTTCTCTTCGATTGGATAGTGGGAACCATCGAACATTACGGAAGAGAAACCAGCCTCGATACACTTCATACAGCCGTCATAGCTGCCGTGGTCTAAGTGAAGAGCTACAGGAACAGTGATGTTCATTTCTTCAATCATACCCTTAACCATACCAACTACTGTCTTGTAACCGGTCATGTACTTGCCGGCACCTTCGGATACACCAAGGATAACAGGGGAGTTCATTTCCTGGGCTACAGATAAGATAGATTTTGTCCACTCTAAGTTGTTAATGTTGAACTGACCTACCGCATAGTGGCCAGCCTTTGCCTTTTCCAGCATTTCTTTTGCAGATACTAACATGTTTAATCCTCCTAAATTCATGGTAATCAGAAAAACTATGTTTTTCTCTTTGTTTAAACGGGCATTATGTAGCGACATTACTGTTCACAGAACTGCCAATTTGCCCCTTGGATATAGTATACCTTATAATTGCAAAAAAGGAAATACCAAATTTTAAATTTGTTAAAATTTTCACGCAGTAAGTATTCCTGTTCACACAGGTTTATTGTTCTGCCGTTCTATGAATAAAAATATCCCGGTTCGCCTCCGCTTCTTCCAGACTGCTGCCCCGGTATCCCATGTACTCTATTGTAGTTCCATCCTCCAGCGTATGATACACATACAACTGAACCAGTTCCGGATTGTCCGTCAGGAAATACAACACACAGCTGTCTCCAAAATCAGGCTTTCCATCTGACGTCTGAAGTGCCCGTCCGTAAATCATCCGGTAACAGCCGTCCTCAAACACATCATAATCAAATGTTATGATACTCTGGCTGGCAAACGTTCCCTCGGACCCTAAATCAAATCCTTCCACATGAATCTCACCATTCAGAAAGTTCTCATTATCGTCCAGAAAGGTGTCCTTTGTATCAAAGCCGGTCAGATGAAGATCCACTGTTACGCTCTCCCCGGTGCATTCCCCGGTTTCCTCATCATACCAGTAAAATTTCATCTCGTCGTCCATGGAACAGAATCTCCACCAGAAATTCACCCCCGGCAGATACACCCGGTGACTGATAACGACTCCGGCAAACAGAAGTACCAGACAAAGGCCTGCCAGCCCGGCCAGATATTTCTTCCAATGCTTTTTTAAGTGGCTCATCTGATCTCCCTTTTTCCGGGGCACAGCCACATTCCTGTGCTGCCATGCCCCCTTTCGTGAGAAGGAACTTCCTTATGCTCTCTCAAATACTGCTACTGTCACGGAATTTGCCGGAAGCACTATCTCCAGCACGTCCTTCTTCACAGAAACCTTCTTTGTCACCGGAACTACCACTTCTTTTTCCTTCGTGTTGACATTCGGCTTATGTACAAACTCTGCTTCACCGGTCAGGGTAATTACTTCTGCCTTATTCTTTACAGACAGGTTATCCAGCTTTACCAGAACCTTCTTATCAAAATCCCCGGTGTTGACAAGCTTTGCGTAAACCTTATTCTCATCCGCCGTTACGGAGTGGAATACCTCTCTGTTATAAGCCTCCAGCTTGCATTCCAGCAGACCATTCTTTGTCTTGTCACCGTTCTCTGTATAGAAGCAGGTAATATCCCTGCCATCCCTGCCGCCATAATTTACGGTAATCACGTATTCCCTGCCAGCCGGAACTGCTTCATCATAGCAGGCACGTAAGTTTCCGGCAAACACGCTGGAAGAGTAATCGCCCATGGTGTAACCTTCCACGCCGCTCTTGTAAACCTTAAGACCGGTACCGTTCTTTGTACCGACACAATATTCCAGCAAATCAGCCTTTTCCGGATTAGACGCAGACAAACCGGCACCAACGAAAATAGCAGCGTCCTCATTTTTCTTTACTGCAGTTACTTCTACCGTGTAATTGCTCCATGCCGGCTGGTTCATATAGAAGCCCTTTCTTGCTCCCTTTTCCAGGACAGCAATGCCTTCTGCCAGTGCCACAGCAAAATCCTGCTCAAACAGTACCTTTTTGCCCTTGTTTGCAGTTACCTTAAGAGACTTAAATTCCACATCACCTTCCGCAGAAATTACCACACCGCCACGAGGCGCAAGAGCAGTCTTTTCACCCTGTTCATAGGTTTCAAAGCTGGTTTCCAGCAGTTTCTTACCAATATACTTTGCAAACATCTGCTGTACATAATAGTTCGGTGTTCTCCATACGGACTCGTTATCAAACCAGATAGCGTCCGGTGTCCAGCGGTAAGTACCATCGGTAACTACCTTGTTAAACAATGGTGCGGTTGCTGCCAGACGAACCACATCGGAGTTCTTTTCAAAACCGGTCATAACCGCAGCCTCTGCCACTGCACCTGCCAGTGTATTCTTATCGGTAGACGCATACTCACCAACAAATACCTTGGAAGTCTGGTTCTCCTTCTTCGAACGGTAATAATAATTGTAACGGTCCACATTCTCTAACAGATACTCATTGGAACGGTAATAATGCTCATCCACAATGGTATCCATGTAATTCTTATTCTTATTGTACCAGGTCACATCCTCAGTGAAGCTCTTTTCGCCATCGGTAAAGGCAACGGTTGCGCCACCCTTTAAGTAACCGGCAAGGAACTTCCAGCCTTCCTGGTACGCCGTATCATCCGCCTGTGCTCCTGCGGTGGAAATAATCGTCAGCGGATAACCCGGATAGTTCTTCTTCATATATTTATCAATGGCAGTCTTGAAGGTTTCAAAGCTTGCGAAGAACTCGGTACCCCAGTTTTCATTGCCGACACCAAGATAGTGCAGGCCAAATGGTGCCTCGTGGCCCATCTTCTTACGCAGGGCTGCCCACTCATTATTCTCAAAATCCGTGCTGATGGCAAAATCAATTAAATCAGTAAAGTTCTTAATATACTTCTTCTGTAATTTGCCGCCTGCCGGATTGGCATAGTCCGAACGTGCCTGGCACAGTACGCCACAGGCCATAACCGGAAGCGGTTCTGCATTTAAGTCCTCTGCTAACTGGAAGTATTCCATATAGCCAAGACCCATGGTCATGTTGTAACCCCAGACATTGAAGTTTTCCTTGCGGACTTCCACATCTCCTACGGATTCCTTCCAGTCATATACGTTCTCCCAGATGTAGGAACCTTCAGAAATACAACCGCCAGGGAAACGAAGGAACGTTGGATGAAGCTCCACGAGAGTTTCCACCAGATCTCTTCTTAATCTGTAATTTGGATTGCCCTTGAAGTTGGCATTCGCACTCTGGGACTTCTTTTCCTTCTTTGCACCCCAGACATCGTCCGGCATCAGGGAAACCATGTCAATGGCAGTGTTTCCTTCAAATTCCATCACCAGCTGGCCCATGCAGGTCTTTTCAGCAACAAGCTTTGCCGCCTTGTACTTCTTCCACTGGCCTGCCTTCTTACATTCTATCGCTGCTTCGTTGCTGACTTTGTTGCCTTCTGCATCTAACAATGCCACCTTTATGGAAGCTGCCTGCTCCGGCTTTGCCCAGATGGTAAAGTTATAGCCCACGCCCTCTTTTAAGTTCATGGAGTAATCCAGACGGTTATCACAGAAACCTCTGTTATAAAGCTTTGCTCCGGCAGGAACCTCCACATAACAGGTATTGGTATCCTTGTCCTTTAAACCAAAATATTCATTCAGACCGCCCTTGTTCTTTACGGTCACCTTATCCGTGTCACCAAACCAGAAGCGCAGCGGGTCATGATTTCTGCCGGTGGACTTACCATTCTCACCACTGCGGAAATCGTAGGTATCAAATGTAAAATTCTCAAAGGAACGGTTATTAATCATTTCTGCGTAAATACCGCCGTCTGCCGCATTATTAATATCTTCATAAAACAGACCATACAGCGTATCACTGATGTCAATCGTTTCCTGGTCCCCATGAATCGTAATTTCATACGGTGCCACAGACTTTGGAAGCACGGTTGCCGCAAAACTCTTGGTCACTTTGCTTTCTCCACAGACTAACTCTGCTGTCACAGTCACGCCAACCGGCTTGCGGATAGCTGCCACTTTGCCATTCGCAGCAATCACTTCCGGCTTGTTACAGCTCCATTTTACCTGCACTCTGCCCTCCATCAGGGATTCTGCCAGGGAAAGGTCTCCGGTAATAATCTGTGCTGGTCCGGTTAAGAACTTGTTCTTTGCCAGCTCCAATACCTGCTCATCACTTAACACTTCACACATCAGACCAATAATTTCATTCTCAGACAGAGCCTCAGAATACAGACGGAAATCAGAAAGCGAACCGCAGAAATCCGCATCTGCCCCAAACTGGGAACGACCGATATAATTATGGTCATAGTTGGACAAATCCTCTAAAGTTTCCAGCCATGCGCGGTATGCCTTGTATGTACCACTGGAAGTCTGGCTGATAAAGCCATCTGCCACCAGTTCACCATTAATATAAACTCTCGGACCTGCACTGCTTAAGCTTCCACCCTTCGTTCCGGTAATGGTCCAGGCAATGTGCTGCCACTCACCCACCGGACACTGCTTCATGGCATCTGCCGCAATGTCCCCGCCGGCAAAACATACACCACGCATAAAGCGGGTCAGGAACATATACGGTCCTGTCTGACCCTTACCAAAATCAATAATTCTTTCCCAGACATTAGTGCCACGGTCTGCACATACCCAGGCAGACACAGTAAAACCACTGTTGTCATTTACATCCTTTAAAATATCCTTTGGCAGCTCCAGATAGGAAACACCATGCTCACCACCGAAGAAGTGTGCCGCCTTTCTTCCACAGATTTCTTCCACCTTTGGTGCGCGCTCGCCCTGGGCAACCGCAGTACAGTTGTTGCCGGAACTGTCTTTTCCAATATTACTGGCATCGTCGAAGGTATACCAGGCAATGAGATTTTTGTTCATTGTGTTCTCTCCCTTGATTTTATCCATTTTCATTATATTTTGTAACTGTTACGTGAAAACCATACTTTTTTCGTGTGCGTCCACGTTCGTGAATAAATAACTAATCACTTGCTATTTATTGTACCTTACTTTTAGAAAAAGGGCAATAGTTTGTTACAGTTCCAATAATTTTTCAAACTCTTCCTTCTTCATCTTTGCTTCTTTAGCAGCTTCATCTATGCTAATCAGTTTTTTCTGAACTAAGGAAATTAACGTCTGAATCATCCCACGCTCTATTCCCTTTTCTATCCCTTTTTCTATCCCTTTTTCTATTCCCTTTTCTATTCCCTTTTCTATTCCCTTTTCTTCAATCACATCAGATAAGTTACACATACTGACAAGACCTCCTTCCAATTCCACAGAAGTTACTATTTCATATTGTTCTGATAAAACTTCTTTTTTCTCTTCCGGCTTTAATTCATCTGACAACACCGTATTCAAAAGCCGATGAAGCTCTGTTCCTTTTTCCTCATTTTTTCGTTTCCCCAAATATACCATAACTACTTCCAGCATATCATATCTGGCCGCCATTTCTGCATGCCCGAAAATATCTTTTTGCGTCATGCAGAAACCGGTAATCGTATGTGCCGCTTTTTCCGGAGCTTCCAGACAAATCCATATACTATACACTTTCTGAAGTTTATCATATTCCTTTGCAGAAATAACATTTCCCATCTGGGCAGATAATAATCTGGCACAATAAAAGATTCCTCGTGTTACCAGGCTGTATCCAGGATTAAATTTTTTCTGTGCTTCCACATTAATAATCATCCCCAGACGTTCTCCATGAAGTAATTTTACACGAAAACGGATATCGTATGTTACTCTGCCTTCTCCCGGAACTGCATCTTCTGTATTCATCCCCTCTGTAGACTCTGTATACCGTTCTGAATCTACGTAATGCGTTCCTACTTCTGGACTTCCATCAATACAGCCGATAATTTCTTTAATAGAATATTCTTTCAATTCCTTTACTGTATACTTCAATATCCATGCAAGAATCTGCTTATCACTGAGTACCTTTTTTACTTCTGCATCATATTTGCTTTTTTCAGCATTCCTCTCCAGTAGATTCGAAATGTTTGTATTTACCAGCATTCTATTCCTCCCGCTGTTTCTCCTGTCTCCACTTTCCTGTAGCAATACCGCAAATCAGCTCGCACTCTGCTTTCATTTCTATCCTGTCTTTATTTTAACACTCCATTATGTCATTTACAAGGCAGGTTTCCGCCTACAGTTCTGCATCCACCATACTGCCCTTGATATCCTCCGCCAGCAGTTTCATCTCCACCAGCATAGTATCCACTTCCTGTTTCATTTCCTCACGCACCTGCTCCAGACTCAGCAGTTCTTTTACTGGTACTTCCAGAAGCTCCGCCTGTTCTTTTCTCTGTTCCCGTTCTTCACGCTTTGCTTCCTCCAACTCCTGTTTTTTCTCTTCCAGTTCCTGCTTTTCCTTCGCTTCTTCCATATGTTCACTCATGGTCTCTTTTACTTCATCCACCAGCATACCAATAATTTCCTGATTAGCAGACTCCAGCGTTTCCTCTGCCTGCTTTGAGGCAGCCACCATCGGGTCACTCTTTAACCGTTCCACCTGGATGGCAGAAATAATCCTGCGCTCCTCTTCTATCACATCCTGTGCCTCCGCAATGGTCTGGCGGTAAGGATCACCGTAACGCTTCAGTTCATCCCGCTGCATTTTATATTCCTCCGGCAGCTGTTCTTCCGTTTCAGTTCCGGTAACGCCATACTGTTCCTTTAATTTTTCCTGTTCTTCCCGCAGATTTGCCAGTTCCTTGTTTGCCTCCACGATGCTCTGCTCCGATTCCATAATGCGGTTTGCACGTTCCATCAGGTCATCATCAATCGTCTTTTCTGCCGCAAAGACATCACCAAGCAGCTTCTTTGCTTTCTCCATGGCTGTTTCCCGTTTTTCAGCGATTCGGTCCGGTATGGAACTCTCCCTGGCAAAGTTTCCAGCAAACATTCTGGAAGTATCTGCTGACTGTTTGGTCTGTTCTGTTGTGTGCTTTGTTATCTTTTCCAAAGAAGCACCTGCATAAAACCTTGTGGTCTGAATCCTGGTCATAACAATTCCCCTTTCTCTTTCCTGTCATTATTCGTAACCATTCCGTACCTTCATAGTTACAATTCGCCAATCCATAAACATCAAGTATTTTGTCATGTTTTCTTATCTTTTATATCGGCAGATTGCGGGTAAGTTGTAATACAGGAGTACTTTCTTATACCATATTTTTCGTGCGCTTTAGCGCACACTTTATTCAGTAGTGATAAAGCGAAGCTTTTCACATTATACCACAAAAAAGCTGCAGCGCTTCCGCAAAGGAAACACTACAGCCAACACTCACTGCACTTTCTGCATTCTTACAACCTCATCTGCTGCGTCCATCATTTTTTCATCATGGGTTATTACAATAATTATCTTGTCCTTCTTTATTTCTCCCAGATATTTTATCAACCGCTCCTGCCCTTCTGCATCCATGGCGGAAGTCGGCTCGTCTAACACCAGCACGTCTGGATTTTTATAAAACGCTTTTATCAGTGCAGTTTTTTGCTTCTGACCACCGGAAAGTGCATTGCCGCCTTCCCCTGCCAGAGTATCCAGCCCTTGTTCCGAAGTTTTAAGAAAACGTTCAAAAGAAACATGATATGCCAGTGTCATCAACTTATCATCCTCCTTCTTATCATTGGAATAAATCATATTATAGCGAACAGTATCTTCCATCAAATAAGGCTCCTGTTCACAGACACCGATTTTTTCCCGGCGCAGGGTCCGCATATCCAGGTCTTTTAGTGAATATCCATTATATGTAATGTTCCCCTGGTACTCCTCCATGTACATACCAAGCATCAAAGAAATCAGTGTACTCTTTCCACAGCCGTTGCCTCCGCCAATAACGTAAAGATTTCCTTTCCGGAAAGTATGGGAAACCTCCTGTAAAACCGTATCTGTTTCGTTATACCCAAAGGTCACATTGGATAATGTAATTTCATTGATATGGTTCAACTGCATTATACCATTGCTTTCCTCCGGTACATCTGTAATTTCCTTTAATCTCTCATAGTATGCTTTGTGATCCTGAATCTGTTTACCCAGATTTAAAAAGTAAGTACAGGAAGAAGTCACAAGTGAAAAATAGGAATATATAATTGTAAATTCTCCCACGGACATAGTTCCACGAATTACAGACATTCCCCCATAGAAGAACAGAAAAACTTTCAGAAATACATCCATGTTATTATTGATGATACTGTAAACAAATTCCATGCGGGTGGATTTTACTATTGCGTCAATCGATTCTTCCCCAGCTTCTTTATAGCGTTCTTCTAATATTGGAAAAATCTCATTCTTTTTTATATGTGCAGTATCTGCCAAAAGTTCATATAATCGACGATTTTCCTGCTCACATTTTCTGGCACATTCCCTGCCTCTTTCCAGCAGTCGTTTGCGGAATGCCATATAAAGTCCAATGATTACTGGAAGTTCCACCAGTGCTGCAATTCCGCATACCGTATTAATTCGAAAAACCGCAGTCAGTGCTGTCAGCAATATGAGAAAATTTCCCGGAATTTCTCCGATGGAATTAATTACAAAAAATACAAGCATGGCAGAATCGCGGTTCAGCCGCTGCATAAATGACATGGAACCTGCTGTTCCACAATAACCAAGTGATGTTTTTTCCACATGCCGGGAAATCTGGCACTTTGCTTCCAGTCTGGCTACTTCTGCCGCTTTCTGCCCACCCACCTTTGCAATATAACAACTCACAAAAGAAAACAGATTCAGCCCCAAAAACAGCACTGCAAACCGGATAATTGCTTCCATGGTACCTGCCAGCAGCATGCTGTCAATGGCTGCTCCAATCAAAAACGTATTTGCCATGTCAATCATCTGGTTAATAAAATAGACGATAAGAAACAACAGAATAATCCCTTTATGCGGGCTTAAATACCGCCAGGTGTACTGCACTAATTTTTTTAAATCACTCATTTTTTCCCTCCGTATCATGTGTTTTACAATTTTATTATACGAAGGGACTATTCTGTTTTTCAAGCAACCTGTACTTTAGGAATACTACTGAAATTTTAGAAAATCAACTATGATTTTAAAAAAGTCGCTGACTACCCGCTAATATGTAAAAACAGCCACTTACATGCAAGCATGCAGTGGCTGTTTATTACATATTATGTGTGCTTAGCTCGTTGCTTATCGCGACTATTCTTCTTCCATTTCTTCGGACTCGTCGAAAAATTCTTCTTCCTCAAAGCCCTCTTCTGAAGCTTCGAAATCCTCTTCGAATTCCTGATACTCTTCTTCTTCGTACTCGAAGTTCTCGTAATCATCTTCGTAAGCTACTTCTTCTGCGTCAGAATCTAACTTCACATTACGGTACTGCTTCATACCGGTTCCGGCAGGAATCAGCTTACCGATAATAACATTTTCCTTAAGACCGATGAGTGGGTCAACCTTACCCTTGATAGCTGCCTCGGTGAGAACCTTGGTGGTCTCCTGGAAGGAAGCTGCGGATAAGAAGGAGTTGGTTGCCAGGGAAGCCTTGGTAATACCAAGCATTACCTGCTTGCCGACTGCCGGTTCCTTGCCCTCTGCAATCATTCTTTCGTTGGTGTCTTCGTAGTCCAGAATGTCAACCATTACACCCGGTAAGAAATCGGTATCACCGTTTTCTTCGATACGGACTTTCTTTAACATCTGGCGAACGATAACTTCTACGTGCTTGTCGTTGATTTCTACACCCTGTAAGCGGTATACACGCTGTACTTCCTGCAGCATGTAGTCCTGAACGGCACGTACACCCTTAATCTTTAAGATATCGTGTGGATTTACACTACCTTCGGTCAGTTCGTCACCGGCACCTAACATCTGGCCCTCGGTAACCTTGATTCTGGAACCGTAAGGAATCAGGTAGTTCTTGGATTCGCCTGTCTCCTCGTTGGTAATGACAACTTCACGCTTCTTCTTCGTATCCTTTACAGCAACACGGCCGCCGAACTCTGCGATAATCGCAAGACCCTTTGGCTTTCTTGCTTCGAATAATTCTTCTACTCGAGGAAGACCCTGTGTGATATCGTCACCCGCTACACCACCGGTATGGAAGGTTCTCATGGTCAGCTGTGTACCTGGTTCACCGATGGACTGCGCCGCAATGATACCAACTGCTTCACCAACCTGAACTGCTTCACCGGTTGCCATGTTTGCACCGTAACACTTTGCGCAGACACCAACGTGGGAACGGCAGGTCAGCACGTTACGGATCTTTACCTTGGCATCCATGCCCGCTTCCTGAATTGCCTTGGTTGCTACAATTCTTGCGGCACGCTTTGGAGTAATCATGTGGTTTGCTTTTACAATGAGTTCTCCGTTATCATCATAGATAGATTCACAGGAGAAACGTCCTGTAATTCTCTCTTCCAGACTTTCAATGACTTCCTTGCCATCAGAGAATGCCTTAATCCACATACCTGGGATTTCTGCATTTTCCTTACGGCAGTCAACCTCGTTGATAATGAGTTCCTGGGATACGTCTACCAGACGACGGGTTAAGTAACCGGAGTCGGCGGTACGCAGCGCAGTATCGGACAGACCCTTACGGGCACCATGCGCAGACATGAAGTATTCCAGTACGTCCAGACCTTCACGGAAGTTGGACTTGATTGGAAGTTCGATGGTCTTACCACTGGTAAGAGCCATGAGGCCTCGCATACCGGCCAGCTGCTTGATCTGCTTATCAGAACCACGGGCACCGGAGTCCGCCATCATGAAGATGTTGTTATATTTGTCCAGTCCGGTTAAGAGGGCATGGGTGATATCATCATCGGCCTTCTTCCAGACATCAATTACTGCCTTATATCTTTCTTCTTCTGTTGTAAGACCACGTCTGTGGTTTCTCTTGATCTGTTCTACGGTAGCCTCAGCCTCCGCCAGAATATCCTTCTTTGCTTCCGGAACAACCATGTCGGAAATGGAAACCGTCATGGCAGCCCTGGTAGAGAACTTATAACCCATTGCCTTAACTGCATCCAGTGTTTCCGCAGTCTTGGTTGCACCGTGGGTATTGATACACTTTTCAAGAATCTTCTTTAACTGCTTTTTACCAACCAGGAAGTCAACTTCCGGCAGAAGAAGATCTTCATCGGTTTCTCTCTTTACAAAACCAAGATCCTGAGGAATAATTTCGTTAAAAATGCAGCGTCCCAGTGTAGTTTCTACCACACCACTGATGGTTCTGCCATCTGCAGTTGTTGCAGTACGGCGTACCTTAATCTTTGCATGCAGGGTAATGGCACCGTTTTCATACGCAAGCAGTGCTTCGTTTACGCTCTTGAAAATCTTGCCTTCGCCCATATCTCCCGGTCTGTCCTGGGTCAGATAGTAGATACCAAGGACCATATCCTGGGAAGGAACGGCTACCGGACCACCATCAGACGGCTTTAACAGGTTGTTTGGAGAAAGAAGAAGGAAACGGCACTCTGCCTGTGCTTCCACGGACAGTGGTAAATGCACCGCCATCTGGTCACCGTCGAAGTCAGCGTTGAAAGCTGTACATACGAGTGGGTGAAGCTTAATTGCCTTACCTTCTACCAGGATTGGCTCGAACGCCTGGATACCAAGTCTGTGGAGGGTAGGAGCACGGTTTAACATAACCGGATGCTCACGGATTACTTCTTCCAGTACATCCCATACTTCAGTCTTAAGACTTTCTACCATCTTCTTTGCGGATTTAATGTTATGTGCGGTTCCTTTGGCAACCAGCTCTTTCATAACGAAAGGCTTGAATAACTCGATTGCCATTTCCTTTGGAAGACCACACTGGTAAATCTTAAGTTCCGGTCCTACAACGATAACGGAACGTCCGGAGTAGTCTACTCGCTTACCAAGTAAGTTCTGACGGAAACGACCCTGCTTACCCTTTAACATGTCGGACAGAGACTTTAATGCTCTGTTACCAGGACCTGTTACCGGACGGCCACGGCGGCCATTATCAATCAGGGCGTCCACTGCTTCCTGCAGCATTCTCTTTTCGTTGCGGACAATAATATTTGGTGCACCAAGCTCCAACAATCTCTTTAAACGATTGTTACGGTTGATGATTCTTCTATATAAATCGTTCATATCGGAAGTAGCAAAACGACCACCATCCAGCTGAACCATTGGACGAAGATCCGGAGGAATTACCGGAACCACATCCATAATCATCCATTCCGGACGATTACCGGATTCACGGAATGCTTCCACTACTTCCAGTCTCTTGATAATACGGGCACGCTTCTGGCCTGTGGATTCCTTTAAGCCCTGCTTTAACTCTACGGATTCCTTTTCCAGGTCAATCGCTTCGAGAAGCTCCTTGATCGCTTCCGCACCCATTTCCGCACGGAACGGCTTATCAGCGTCTGCGAAGCGTTCCGGATCACCATACTTTTCACAGGCTTCCTTGTATTCCTTCTCGCTTAATACCTGCTTATACTGAAGGTCGGTATTCTTCTTGTCCAGAACAATATAGGAAGCAAAGTACAGTACCTTTTCCAGGGTTCTAGGGGAAAGGTCCAGGATAAGACCCATCCGGCTAGGGATTCCCTTGAAGTACCAGATGTGGGAAACCGGAGCTGCCAGCTCGATACAGCCCATACGCTCACGACGTACACTTGCTTTTGTTACTTCAACGCCACAACGGTCGCAGATAACGCCCTTATGACGAATCTTCTTATACTTGCCGCAATGACATTCCCAGTCCTTGCTTGGTCCAAAGATTTTCTCACAGAACAGGCCGTCTCTTTCCGGCTTTAATGTTCTGTAGTTGATTGTCTCAGGCTTCGTAACCTCACCCAGTTCGCCTCTGGAGTTGGTCGCCCACTTTCTAATGGTATCCGGTGAAGCCAGACCAATCTTTATGGCGTCATAGGTAATTTCCTTTGCGCTGTCATTCATCATTTCAATCGACATTCTTTGGCACTCCCTTCCATCTATTCTTCGTAACCATCATCAAATTCGTCTTCGCCCAGCGGTCCAAAGTCCATGTCGCCATCATCAAACATACCAAAATCAGCGCCATTTTCTTCCGGATTTACTTCGCTGTATCCGGCACTTTCAAAGCCTTCATCATAACGATAGTTGTTGTCCTCATCCATCATTGGGGATAAGTCGGAATCACTGTATTCAATATTTTCTGTCATAATGACCTCGTTGCCCTCTTCGTCAAGAACAGTAACATCCAGTGCCAGGGACTGTAATTCCTTTAAGAGTACCTTGAAGGACTCCGGAATACCAGGCTCAGCAATGTTTTCACCCTTGATGATTGCTTCGTAGGTCTTTACACGTCCGGTCACGTCATCGGACTTCACGGTCAGGATTTCCTGCAGAATGTGAGCCGCACCGTATGCTTCCAGTGCCCAAACTTCCATTTCACCGAAACGCTGTCCGCCGAACTGTGCCTTACCACCCAGAGGCTGCTGGGTTACTAAGGAGTAGGACCAGTGGAACGTGCATGGATCTTATCGTCAACCAGGTGGTGCAGCTTTAAGTAGTGCATGAAACCAACGGTTACAGCACCGTCAAAGTACTCACCAGTTCTACCGTCACGGAGTCTTACCTTACCTTCACGGGTAATCGGAACGCCCTTCCACTCTTCTCTGTGCTCTAAGTGGGAGCCGAGGTATTCCATAATCTCCGGATGTACGATATCCTTATATTTTGCTTCAAACTCTTCCCAGGAAGTGTTTACATAATCATTTGCCAGCTCCAGAGTATCCTGAATATCAATCTCGTTTGCACCATCGAAAATCGGGGTGGAAACATTGAAACCAAGGGCTCTTGCTGCAAGGCTTAAGTG
>JAGBBW010000031.1 GCA_017938285.1 Lachnospiraceae bacterium | reverse complement strand
GGTTGGTCTGATTATCAGTATTTTTCAGACGGTTACGTCCATCCAGGAACAGACCCTTACGTTTGTACCGAAGCTTCTGGCAATTTTCCTGACCCTGATGCTGGTGGGCAACTGGATTCTGACGAACTTAAAAGAGTTTATTATTGAATTATTTCAATTCCAGAGCTACTTGGGTTAAGGGACATGGAAAAACGTTCCCGGAATGGAGAGTAATATGACATTTACAGTAGAAAATCTGGAATTTTATCTTGCAGTTACCATGCGTATTGCCGGTTTTGTCATGCTTGCTCCATTTTTTAATACGGGCAGTGTTCCAATGCGGGCAAAGCTGCTGCTGTCGTTTTCCGTGGCGCTGGTTACATACTTTGTACTGCCGCAGGAACCATTGGAATACAACGGTGTAATCGGGTATGCGGGAGTCATTCTGTCAGAGGCATTAGCCGGAATGATACTGGGACTGTTCGCCAATCTGGCCATGTTTATTTTAAGTTTTGCCGGTCAGATTGCGGATATGGAGATTGGTCTTTCCATGGTAACCCAGTTTGACCCGACCAACAATATGCAGGTGACAATTACAAGTAATATTCTTACGTACGCAGTCACCCTGCTGATGGTGGCATCGAACCTGCATCTGTATATTTTGCGGGCCATTATTGATTCGTTCCTGCTGATTCCGGTGGGAAAAGTCAGTTTTTCACCATTTTTTTACGAAGGTTATCTGGAGTTCATTCTGGATTATATGGTACTGGCGTTCCGCATTATTCTGCCGGTGTTTGCAGCGCTTCTGGTAGTAAACACCATTCTGGCAGTATTAGCCAAGGCGGCACCGCAGCTGAATATGTTCGTTATCGGTCATCAGTTAAAAATATTTGTCGGCCTTGCAGTTCTGACGTTAATGATGCTGTACCTGCCGTCCATTTCTGAACTTATTTTTGACGAAATGATGGCAATGTTAAAAACGGCAGCCGCTTATCTGATGCCGCAGTAAGGGAGATTTTTATGGAAGAAGAGTTTTGGAAAGAACCCTTGATTCCGCTGAATCTGCAGTTCTTTGCGGACGGTGGCGGCGGAGAAAAAACAGAAGATGCTACTCAGAAGAAATTAACCGATGCCAGAAAAGAAGGCCAGGTAGCAAAGAGCCAGGAGCTGATAAACGGTGCCATGCTGTTCAGCCTGTTTATTGCCATCAAACTTTTTGGCGGTTATCTGGCGAACAGTTTTATCAAGGTATTTCATAAAAATTTCCGGTATATCGGTGCCTACACAACGGAGATGCCGGAGCTGGGCATGATGACCAGCATGTTTGGACAGGCAATGATTGATGTTTTGTTAATGGTTCTTCCGGTGTTTGCATTTGCGGTAGTAGTAGCTATTGTATTAAATATTTTCCAGGTAAAGTGGAAAATAACCGGAAAACCGCTGAAACCGAAATTAAGCCGGCTGAATCCGGTTAGTGGTTTTAAAAAGATTTTTTCGGCAAGTAAGCTGTTTGAACTGGTAAAGGACGTATTTAAAATCGGAATCATTTTTTATATTGCTTATTCCACGCTAAAGGATGAGGTAGAGAATCTGAAGATTTTATATGATCTGGATCTGCTTCAGGCAGTTATTTATATCAGTGATTTTGTAATCGCCATGGGATTGAAAATCAGTGCAGTCTATATGCTGATTGGTCTGGTAGATTATATTTACCAGAAGTTTAAATTTAAAAAAGATATGAAGATGTCCAAACAGGAGGTTAAGGACGAGTACAAGCAGCAGGAAGGTGACCCACAGGTAAAAGGTAAGATTAAATCCAAAATGCGAGAGACCTCCATGCGGCGTATGATGCAGAAAATGCCGGAAGCGGACGTAGTTATTACGAACCCGACCCATTTCGCATGCGCCATCCAGTACGATAAAGATAAAGCCGCCGCACCAGTACTGCTGGCAAAGGGTGCAGACCATCTGGCCCAGAAGTTAAAGGACGCGGCAAAGGAATTTAATGTTCCGATTGTAGAAAATAAGCCACTGGCACGAATGCTGTATTATAATGTCGATGTGGATGCGGAGATTCCGCAGGAGCTTTACCAGATGACAGCAGAAGTGCTGGCATATGTATATCAGTTAAAAAACAAATAATTTTAGAGAATGAGAAAAAGAAGGGAGGAATGGAGTATGAAGAAGTCAGATATGATGGTCGGTATTTATGTTCTGGCAGCCATTATATTCCTGATTATTCCTGTTCCTACACAGCTTCTGGATGTACTGATGGCATTGAACATTGCAGTTTCCCTGATTATCATGTTCAACTCACTGTTTTCCAAAGAAGCGCTGGATATGTCCACGTTCCCATCCATCCTGCTGTTTACCACAGTGTTCCGTATTTCCCTGAATGTTTCCTCCACAAGAAACATTTTAACCCAGGGTTATGCCGGTGGTGTCGTAGCAGCCTTTGGTGAGTTCGTTGGCGGCGGTGACATGATTGTTGGTGCCATCGTATTCATTATTTTAATTTTAGTACAGTTCATGGTTATCAATAAAGGTTCGGAGCGAGTATCCGAAGTAAGTGCCAGATTTACACTGGACGCCATGCCTGGTAAGCAGATGGCCATTGATGCAGACTTAAATACCGGAGCCATTACCGATGCGGAAGCAAAAGAGCGTCGTCAGAAAATTCAGGACGAAGCCAGTTTCTTCGGTGCCATGGACGGTGCTACCAAGTACGTAAAAGGTGATGCCACTGCCGGTCTGTTAATTACCATGATTAACCTGGTGGGCGGTATTATCATGGGTGTGACCCGTCAGGGACTGGACGCCATGACAGCATTGAACCAGTATGGTCTTTTAACCATTGGTGACGGTCTGGTTTCCCAGATTCCGTCCCTGCTGACTTCTCTTTCCACTGGTATTATTGTTACCAAGGTATCCAAAGAAGCAGATATCGGTGACCTGCTGGTTGGCCAGTTGTTTTCCGTACCAAAGGTGCTCTACATGGTAGGTGGTGCCATGACGGTTCTTGGTATTTTCACCGGGCTGCCGACACTGGTTTTTGTATCATACGGAGTTGTATTTATCATGGTTGCCCGTACCATCCAGAGTAAAATCGAAGTGGCTGCCATCGAATCCGAGGTTTCGGAAGTGGATACTTCTGCGGACGAAATACGAAAACCGGAGAACGTGGTTTCCCTGCTTCAGGTGGATGCCATCGAACTCGAATTTGGTTATGGTATTATTCCGTTAGCCGATGTCAACCAGGGTGGTGACCTGTTAGACCGGGTTGTTCTGATACGTCGCCAGATTGCGCTGGAATACGGCTGTGTTGTGCCAACCATCCGTATGCGTGATAACATCCAGCTGAATCCGAACCAGTATATTATCAAGATTAAGGGTATCCAGGTCAGCGAAGGCGAAATCCTGTTTGACCATTATATGGCAATGAACCCTGGACACGTAGAGGAAGAGGTGACTGGTATTCCGACCTTCGAACCATCCTTCCATCTGCCGGCTCTGTGGATTACAGAGAGCCAGAGAGAGCGTGCGGAATCCTTCGGTTATACCGTTGTAGACCCGCCATCCATTATTGCTACCCATATTACGGAGGTTATCAAGGAACACCTGGACGAGCTTCTCACCCGTCAGGATGTGCAGAATCTGGTCAACAATATCCAGGAGAAGAATGGAACACTGGTTACCGAACTTATTCCAAAGCTTCTTGGTATCGGCGAAGTACAGAAGGTACTGCAGAATATGCTGCGTGAAGGTATTTCCATCCGTGACCTCGTTACGATTTTTGAAACCCTGGCGGATTATGCGCCGACGACGAGGGATACCGATGTTCTTACCGAATATGTAAGACAGAGCCCAAGTATCAAGCGTTTTATTTCCAATAAGTATTTCCCGGTCAATATGACGACAAGTGTAGTAACCCTTGATCCGAATATTGAGCAGGATATCATGGCTTCGGTAAAACAGACAGAGCAGGGTTCCTATATTGCCATGGATCCGGAAAAGAACCAGATGATTATGCGTTCTGTGAAGGATGAAGTGCAGAAACTGGAAAATCTGGGCAACAATCCGATTATCATTACTTCACCTATTGTCAGAATGTACTTTAAGCGTATGACAAAGGATTACTTTAAGGATTTAATTGTAATTTCCTATAACGAAATTGATTCCAATGTAGAATTACAATCAGTGGG
>JAGBBW010000030.1 GCA_017938285.1 Lachnospiraceae bacterium | reverse complement strand
CGTTTTGAAGTAATTGACCAGATTGCAGAATACAACCAGATGAAGGTTATTGCGGCCATGCAGAAAAACCAGTTAAGTGACATTCACTTTGCGGCAACTACAGGCTATGGTTACAATGATATCGGCCGTGATGTGCTGGAAGCGGTTTATGCGGATATTTTCAAAGCGGAAGCCGCACTGGTCCGTCCGTCCCTGACCTGCGGCACTCATGCGCTGACAGTGGCGCTGGCAGCAAACACGCGTCCGGGAGATGAAATTCTTTCTCCGGTAGGAAAACCGTATGACACGCTGGAAGGTGTTATCGGCATTAATCCAACCCCGGCTTCCCTGGCAGAATACGGTGTGACATATTCCCAGGTAGATTTAAAAGAGGATGGTTCTTTTGACTATGACGGTATACGTGCCGCTGTCAATGAACGGACAAAGCTGGTAACCATCCAGCGTTCCAAGGGCTATCAGACAAGACCGACCCTGTCCGTGGAACAGATTGGTGAGCTGATATCTTTTATTAAGGGAATCAAGCCGGAAGTTATCTGTATGGTGGACAACTGTTACGGTGAATTTGTCCAGACGATGGAGCCGAGTGAAGTGGGAGCTGATTTATGTGTTGGTTCCCTGATTAAAAATCCGGGAGGCGGACTGGCACCAATTGGCGGCTATATCGTGGGAAAAGAAGAATATGTGGAGCAGTGTGCCTACCGGCTGACCGCACCGGGACTTGGCCGTGAAGTGGGGGCTACACTGGGTCTGAACCAGCAGTTTTTCCAGGGGCTGTTCCTGGCACCGACGGTAGTTGCCGGAGCATTAAAGGGTGCCATCTATGCGGCAAACATTTACGAATCCCTTGGCTATCCGGTAATTCCAAATGGAAGTGAGCCGCGCTATGATATTATCCAGGCGGTAACTTTAAAAAGTCCGGAGGCGGTTATTGCGTTCTGCCAGGGTATCCAGGCAGCAGCACCGGTGGACAGCCACGTTACACCGGAACCATGGCCGATGCCGGGATATCATTCTGATGTTATTATGGCAGCAGGTGCTTTTGTACAGGGTTCTTCTATTGAATTGTCCGCCGATGCTCCAATCCAGCCGCCGTATGCGGTATATTTCCAGGGCGGCCTGACCTGGTATCATGCAAAGCTTGGTATTATGATGTCGGTGCAGAAGATGAAGGAAGCAGATCTTTTGAAACTTTAATTTTGTTTATGGGAAAGGGAGAACTGACATGAAGAAAGATTCTCTGATATTATTATTGTTACTGCTTGCCGGTGTTGTACTGGGCGGTTTTTTCGGCTATCTGGCCAGGGATATTTCCTGGCTTTCCTGGCTGAATTACGGACAGACGTTTGGTTTTACCGGGGCAAATGGGACACCGATTGTACTGGATCTTGGTGTCCTGACCCTGCAGTTCGGTATTCAGATTAAAATTACCATAGCAAGCATTATCGGTATTGTGGTGGCATTTTTCCTGTACCGTAAGATGTAAAAAGCAATCCGCTGCGTGAGAGGGATTCTTCTTTTTTGGGGAGAGACAGGGAAAAGGAGAATTTATGAACAACAAACCTACCATGAAAGAACTTCCGTTTTCGGAACGGCCTTATGAAAAGGTGGAAACCGAGGGCGTGGAAAAACTGTCTGACAAGGAACTTCTGACCGTTTTTATCCATACCGGCACAAAAACGGAACGTGCCGACCAGATTGCCCTGCGGCTTCTGGAATTATGCGGAGAAAATGGACTTCAGGCACTCTGGGGCATGGACCTGGCAGAACTGCGGCGTGTTTCCGGGATTGGGCGGGTAAAAGCCATCCAGCTGGTATGCGCCTGTGAGCTTTCCCGGCGGATGGCAAGAGGACGGCGGCTTTTTGGCACAAAGATAACTTCCCCGGAAGACATCGTCAGTTATTACAATATCCAGTTGAAATACCAGCAGAAGGAGAGCCTGATTCTGGTTGTACTGGACAGCAAAGGACGTATTGCAGGAGAAGAACTTCTGTCTGTTGGTACAGTGCAGTCTTCTGTAGCAGACCCACGGGAAATTTTTCTTAGTGCCCTGAAAAAGAACGGTGTCTCCATTATTCTGCTGCATAACCATCCCAGTGGAGATCCGACGCCAAGCAGGGAAGATATCCTGACAACGGAACGGATCGAACAGGCGGGAGAACTGCTGGGTATCCAGTTAAAGGACCATATTATTGTCGGACAGAATTCTTACATAAGCATGCGGAGTGAGGGATATCTTGGTTCTTTCAGGGAAACTAATTCGTAATTATTCAGCCTTGCTTCATAGTTACGATCCGCAGCCCATTAAAAATCAACTTTGTTGATGGGGCTGCTCACACTTCCCTAATAAATTTTTATTCGGTGATTGAAAATAAGAAACAAAAGTGGTAAAATTAGTTGATTGCATAGAATTTTTATGAAAGGGGTATGTATCGTGAGCGCAAAAGTATTTGGTATTGATTTTGGTACAAGCACGATTAAAATATATAGAAAGAATGACGGCGTTATTTTTGATGAGAAGAACATCATCGCCTTATGCAAGGGCGAGGTTATGGCGATCGGTGATGAGGCTTTTGAAATGTTAGGCAAGGCACCGGACAATTTTCTTGTTACCTATCCGGTAAAAAATGGCGTTATTGCAGATATTGCAAATATGCTTTCCCTGCTGAACAAAGCATTGAAGATAGTTGCAGATAAAACAGGAAAACTCAATGGTGCAGAAGTGATTGTGGCTGCGCCTACCGATGTTACGGAAGTAGAAAAGAGAGCCTTTTTTGATCTGGCTGCCAGTTCCATCGCAAAGCCGAAAAAGGTACGTGTCGTGGAAAAGCCGATTGCGGATGCCCTTGGTGCCGGACTGGATGTTATGAATGCCAGTGGTGTCATGGTGGTTGACATCGGTGCAGATACAACAGAAATTTCCATCATGTCCCTGGGCGGCATTGTTTTAAGCAAGCTGGTTCCGATTGGCGGAAATAAATTTGATGAACTGATTATCAACAATGTAAAGAAAAAATATAATCTGGTCATTGGTCAGAAAACTGCAGAAACCATTAAGAAAAAACTGGCGTATGCCATCAATCCGGAGCATGAAACCATTAAGGTTTACGGCCGTGATGTCATGAATGGTCTGCCGACCGAAGCAGAAATTGATTCCGAATTTGTTTATGAAACCATCAACGAAAGCCTGCATTCCATTGTAGATGCTGTCCGTATTATTTTGGAAAAAACTCCGCCGGAAATCTCTTCTGATATTATTGATTCCGGAATATATATTACCGGAGGGTCTGCCAATATTAAAAAGATTGATGAATTATTTGGAGGAGAAACGGAACTTCCAATTAAGGTTTCCGAAGATCCTGCAAATACGGTAGTCAATGGTCTTGGCAGAATTTTAGAGGACAGCAAGTTTGACTGTCTGGCCTTTTCCCTGAAGCAGACCTATTACGGAGGCTGATGATTTATGCAGAAACGCAGACGCAGGCGTAACAACAAAAAAACGATTACTATTTTGCCAAAACATGTGTTTTTCCTGTTGTTTTTTCTGACTGTGGCAACGATTTTCGTTTCCTACCGGTTTCCTAATCTGATACAGCCGGTACGGGATGGTATTGATACTGTTATCATTCCAATGCAGAAAGGAATTAATGTAGTAGGCAGTTCGCTTTCCGAGCGTTTTGATATGTTCCGGAACCTGAAAAACCTGCAGAAGGAAAATGAAGAACTAAAGGCAAAGGTAGAAGATCTGACGCTGCAGATGCAGCTGATCAATCAGGAAAAATATGAGCTGAACGGCTTGCGTGAGTTATTTGCACTGGATCAGAAATATCCGGATTACGAAAAGGTGGCTGCCAGAATTATTGCCCGTGAAAGCAATGGCTGGTACAATGTATTTACCATTGATAAAGGTTCCGAGGACGGCATTCAGCCGGATATGAATGTGATGGCAGGAAATGGTCTGGTAGGAATCGTCGTTTCTGTACGGAAAAATTCTTCCACGGTACGGGCCATTATTGATGACAGCAGCAAGGTCAGCGGTATGTTTGTAAAAAGTTCGGATACCTGTATTGTTTCCGGCGACCTGAATTCCATGATGTCGGACGGCCGCATAAAAGTTACCATGATTCCGCTGAATGCGGAAATTCACGAAAGTGATGAGGTGGTGACGTCCCATATCAGTGACAAATACCAGCAGGGCATTCTGATTGGTTATGTGACAGACATCCAGGTGGATTCCAGCAACATGACAAAAACGGCGTATCTGACACCGGTAGTTGATTTTGAACATCTGGATGAAGTTCTGATTCTTACCGAATTAAAAGAATCTTTTGAATTAGAAGAGTAGTGCGGAAAGGGAAATTTGTGTGGTACGACTGATTGTTACTTTAATTGAACTCATATTTTGTTTTTTATTACAGACATCCCTGTTTTCCTTTCTCAGAATATCCGGTGTAGTACCGGACTGCCTTCTGATTCTGGTTATCACGGTTGCATATACCAGAGGGCAGATTCCGGCCATGGTTACAGCGTTTTTTTCCGGAATGCTTCTGGATTTGTGTTTTTCGGAAACCGTAGGATTTTGTGCTGTTTTGTACATGGTAGTGGCATTTCTGGCAGGATATGCCAACAAGCTGTATTATGAACGGGATTATTTTATTCCGGGTGCTTTGATTTTTGCCGGGGAATTTTTATATTCCTTTTTATACTATATCCTGTTTTTCCTGCTGCGGGGACGTTTGTCACTGCCCACCTATTTTATTTATACAATTCTGCCGAGAATGCTGTATACGGTACTGGCTGCACTGGCACTGTACCCGGCATTTCATGGCTTACACCGGCTGCTGCTGAGACTGGAAGGAAAGATTGATGATTAATTTTATTGTTGAAAAAATAAAAGACATTCTGATGTCCCGCTTGTTCTGGCTCTCGATTGTGTATACGGTGCTGGCGTTTATCCTGCTGCAGCGTATGTTCGAGCTTCAGATTATTGGTGGGGAAGAAACAGAAGAGCAGCAAAGCTATTACAAAGTAGTAGAACGATATATTCCAAGTACCCGGGGACTTATTTTCGATAAAAACGGGGAACTGCTGGCGTATAATGAACTGTCCTTTTCCGTGGTACTGGAAGACAGTGCCTTAAACAGTACCAATTCCGCTAAAAATGCCTCCATACATAAAATGGCCTCCATTTTAAGGGAACATGGCTATGAACTGGAGCTGGATTTTGCCATTGAACTGAACGAAGAAGGCGAACTGGTGTTTAATGTTTCCGGCAATGCAGAACTGCGTTTTAAGAAAAATGCGTATGGTCTGCGTTCCGTCAATAATTTGTCTGATGAGCAGAAAAATGCGACTGCCGAAGAAGTATTCGACTTTCTGAGAAATGGAGACAGGAGCAGTGCCATGTTCCAGGTATCCGAAGAATATACATTGCAAGAGGCTCTGGACATTGTTACAGTGCGTTATCACTTCTTTACCCTGGTAGATAAATCGTCCCAGCTTACGATTGCGTCCAATATTGATGACGCAACCATCGCTGCCATATCCGAAGCCAGTGGTGACATTCCGGGAATTTCCGTGGTGCAGCGCACCAGAAGAGCCTATCATCATGGTCTGTATTTTGCCCATATTCTTGGATACACCGGACAAATCAATGAGTCCGAACTGGAAACGCTGAATGCAGACGGAGGAACTTATGAACTTTCCGATTTTGTCGGAAAAACAGGACTCGAAAAAGAACTGGAATCTGTGCTTGCAGGTACAAAAGGGGTCGAAAGAATTACACTGAACAGTGCAGGAAAAGTAATCAAAACGGAAATAATTTCTGAACCTGTACCAGGTGAAAATATTTATCTGACCCTGGATGTGGATACACAGACCGCATATTATTATATTATTGAGCAGAGGCTTGCAAAAATACTGACCAACGTTATTGTAAATTCCATGGACTATGGAACAAAAGGAGAATCCAGTGAAGACATTCTGATTCCTATATATGAAGTATATTATGCACTGCTCGACAACCATGTGATTGATATTTCCCATTTTCGTGCAGAGGATGCCACCGCACTGGAAAAAACCGTGTATGGTTACTATGAGACCAGGCGGGATTCCGTGATAGAAGCACTGAAAGAACACCTGAAATTTGGTAATACGGTATTAAAAAGCAGGTTAAGTGAATCCATGCAGGATTACCTGTCCTACTGTATGTCACAGATGATGAATCTGGGACTGTTATCTTCCAGCCGAATGGACTCCACGGATGCCACTTACCAGTCTTATGTCAATGGAAAAACCAGTGCTGCCGCATTTCTTGCCCATTGTATCAATAAACAGTGGGTGGATCTGGATGCTCTTGGAATTACGGGAGAATATTACAGTACGGATGAAATTTATGACATTCTTTTAACTGCAACATTTGATTCCTTGTATGATAATGAGGAATTTGACTTTAAAATATACCGGGATCTGATTTTTAATTATAAATTGTCCGGAAAAGAAATTTGTCTTTTATTATTGGACCAGAATGTGATAGAATATAGTGAGCAGGACAGAATGAACCTGCAGCGTGGCTGGGTCTCTGCCTACAGTTTTCTAAAAGACAAAATTGCAAATGTGGAAATTACACCACAGCAGTTAGCCCTTGCTCCGTGCAACGGTACAGTTGTCCAGACCGATACAAAAACCGGTGCAGTGACGGCACTTGTTTCTTATCCAAGTTATGATATCAACCGGCTGGCAAACAAAATAGAATGGGATTATTATTCAGAACTGCTGGCTGACCAGTCCAGTCCATTATACAATCTGGCAACCCAGCAGAGAATTACGACAGGTTCCACCATTAAAATGCTGACTGCGGTATCCGGTCTGTTAAATGGAGTAATTTCTATTGACGAAACCATTTATGATGATGTAGTATTTACTAAGGTTGTACCATCACCAAGCTGCTGGAATGCCTACGGACATGGCCGGCAGGGGATTTCCAATGCCATTACCAATTCCTGTAACTATTTCTTTTATGAAGTAGGTTACCGTATGGCGACAGACAGCAGTGGCAAATATTCCGACAGTCTTGGTCTTTCCAAGCTGGAGGCAACCAGCCGCCTGTTTGGTTTTGACAGTACCTCCGGCATTGAGCTTGGGGAAGCAGAACCGGCATTTGCTTCAGCGGACGTTATCCGTGCATCCATTGGTTACGGACATTCTTTTACACCGCTGCAGATTTCCAGATATGCAACTACGCTGGCAACAAAAGGAACATTATATAAATATACCTTAATTGATAAAATTACGGACAAGGATGGGAAGATTCTTATGACCCAGACTCCGGTAGTAGAACACCAGATTACAGAGATTGGAAACAGGGCATGGGATAAAGTATTCAGCGGTATGAAAAATGTAATCCTGCTTTTTTCAACGGAATTAAAAAATGCTTATTCCAACATTCCGGTTTCTGTAGCAGGAAAAACAGGAACGGCCCAGCAGGGTGTCAATCTGCCGCCGCATGCGGTATTTGTATCCTTTGCGCCGATAGAAGATCCGGAAATCAGTGTGACTGCTGTTATTGCAAGCGGATATACCGGAAATAATCCGGCATTGCTGTGCAGGGATATTTATGGCTATTATTATAATGGCGAGTTTCGTGAATTTTTGAATAATTCCAGTGAGGAGGGGGAGATTCAGTGAATTCAGTCGTTTCTATCAGAGGAAGCAAACATGGTATCAGTGTAAAACTGGCGGAATCTGCAACATATGAAGAAATTAAACAGAATACCGCATCTGCTTTTCGGGATGCCGCAAAACTTCTGGGGGATAAAAAAGTAGCGGTCAGCTTTGAGGGAAAAGTCCTGACAGAGGAACAGCAGGAGGAACTGGTGGAACTTATCCATCAGAACAGCAGCCTGCAGATTATCTGCATTATGGAACAGGCTTCTGAAAAAGACCGGCGGTTCCAGGAAAGTGTCTTATGTGCCCAGATGGAACTGGACGCTTCGACAGGCGAATTTTACAAAGGACATATCCGTTCCGGGCAGGTTGCAGAATTTGAACGCAGTGTCATTATTATCGGAGATGTTAATCCAGGAGCCAGTATTGTTTCCAAAGGAAATATAATTATTCTGGGTTCATTAAAGGGAACTGCTTTCGCAGGTGCTTCCGGAAAACGAAACTGTTTTATTGTTGCAATGGACATGCAGCCAATCCAGATAAGGATTGCGGATGTATTTGCCCGCTCTGCGGACCGTCCGGAGGACAAGGTAACAGAGCCGAGGATTGCATTTGTTGAAGATGAAAATATTTATATAGAACCTCTTACCAAGTCGGTTCTTAATGATATTACACTTTAAATTTGGAGGAATACAAAGAATGGGTGAAGTAATTGTAGTTACATCAGGCAAAGGCGGTGTAGGTAAGACCACGTCCACCGCGAATATTGGTACAGGTCTGGCTAAGCTTGGAATGAAAGTTGTATTAATCGATACAGATATCGGTCTTCGTAATCTGGACGTTGTTATGGGTCTGGAAAACCGCATTGTGTACAATCTGGTTGACGTTATCGAAGGAAACTGTAAGATTAATCAGGCATTCATCAAGGTAAAGGGATATGAGAATTTCTATCTGCTTCCATCTGCCCAGACCAGAGATAAGACATCGGTAACACCGGAACAGATGAAGGAACTGACAGACCGTTTAAAAGAGAGCTTTGATTTCGTACTGATTGACTGTCCTGCCGGTATCGAACAGGGATTTAAGAATGCCATTGCAGGCGCTACCAGAGCGCTGGTTGTTACCACGCCGGAGGTTTCTGCCGTGCGTGATGCTGACAGAATCATTGGCTTACTGGAAGCAAACGAAATCAGAAAGACCCAGCTTATTGTGAACAGACTCCGTGTGGACATGGTAAAACGGGGCGATATGTTGTCCTGTGATGATGTTCTGGAAATTTTGTCCATTGGACTGATTGGTGTTGTTCCGGATGATGAGAATATTATTATATCCACAAATAACGGCGAACCACTGGTTGGTGACAATTCCATGGCCGGTAAAGCGTACATGAATATCTGTCACAGAATTCTCGGCGAAGAAGTGCCATATCTGGATTTAAACAAGAAGGAAGGCTTTTTTAGCAAGCTGTTCAAAAAGTAAGAGAAGGAGTAGAAAGAAATGGCATTAGCTGATTTTTTTAAGAAAAAGCAGTCCAGCAGTGTTGCCAAGGACCGCTTAAAATTCGTTCTGGCCTCTGACCGTGCCGGATGTTCTCCGGAAGTCATGGAAAAAATAAAGAACGATATTATTGCTGTTATTTCCAAATACATAGAAATTGATATGGATGGTCTGGACATTAATATTTCCCAGAATCCGGATTCTGAAATCGGCAGTGATGGTCCGGTGTTGTTTGCAAACATTCCAATCAAGGATATGAGATCAAAGAAATAAGGATTTTCATAGATGTTCAAAAAATTACGTGAATATGATTTCAGAAAATTAGACCTCAGCCTGCTGATTTCTGCCATTCTTCTTGGTGTTATTGGCGCCTATGTGCTCCGGGTTATTCCGGGAGTACAGGAAGGAATGTATTTAAAACAGCTGGTGGGTGTATTTTTCGGTGTCTGTCTGGCAATATTTGTGGCACTGTTTGATTATCATTTCGTGGCAAAGTTTTTTATCCCACTGTATCTGTTTAATCTGGTGCTGCTGGTTCTGGTCCGGTTTACGCGCTTTGGTATTTCCGTTTATGGTGCCAGACGCTGGCTTGGAATTGAAAATGTATTTTCTTTCCAGCCATCCGAACTGACCAAAGTCATTATGATTATTGTCATGGCAAAACTATTTGATTTGCTAAAAGGCCGTCTGAAAAAAATAAGTACTATTTTTATTGTTGGATTTATCATGGGTATTCCAACAGCACTTGTACTGATTCAGACTGACCTTTCCACTGCGATTGTACTGTTTGGAAGTTTTGTTGTCATGGTTTTTGTGTCCGGTTATTCGCTGAAGATTCTGGGAATTCTGGCAGCAATTGCAGTTCCGGCAGTATATGGACTGTACCAGTGCATGCTGCAGCCTGATAACATTCTGATTGAATTAAATATCTTAAAAGAATATCATCAGGAAAGAATTCTTTCCCTGCTGCATCCGGAAGAATATCCGGACTTAATCTACCAGCAGCAGAATGCCATCGAAGCCATGAGCTCCGGTGGATTAATGGGAAAAATTTTTATGGGAGATACCGGAGTCCGTGGAACTGCCTATGTTCCCGTGGTAGAGAGCGACTTTATTTTACCGGTATTGGTGAAGAATTTGGATTTATTGGTGCTGCAGTTGTTATTTTACTGCTTACTTTTCTTGTTTTTCGTATTATGCTGGCGGCAACACGCGCCAGTGATATGATGGGAAGAATAATAGCAGCAGGAGCCGCCTCCATTATTATGTTCCAGACATTTATTAATATTGGAGTTGTTTCCATGATTCTGCCAAACACAGGAATTCCGCTGCCATTTGTCAGCAGTGGACTGAGTTCTGTTGTTGGCTGTTATTCCATGTTGGGGTTAGTCATAAATATTTCAATTAATACGGGAAAACAGAGACCGGCCACACCAAAGGACAGTTTCTGATATCATCCGGAAAAGCAATAAACTTAGGGGGTATTACGAATGAATATAGGATTAGTGGCACATGATGCCAAAAAGAAGCTGATGCAGAATTTCTGTGTTGCCTACCGTGGAATTCTGTGTAAGCATGAGTTATACGCCACTGGTACAACAGGGCGTCTGATTGAAGAAATGACCAATCTGTCGATTCACAAATATTTGGCAGGACATCTCGGGGGATTACAGCAAATGGGGGCACAAATTGAAAACAATGAAATGGATATGGTCATTTATCTGCGTGATCCACTGACTCCAAAAGCACATGAACCAGATGTCAATAATGTTATCCGGCTGTGTGATGTTCATAATATTCCATTTGCTACCAATCTGGCCTCTGCTGAACTTATGATTAAGGCGTTGGACCGTGGTGATCTGGACTGGCGTGAGTTATATAAAAGATAACACAAAAGATTCAGAAAATTTTATGAAATTTTAGAAAAACTCTTTCAATCTAAATGATTTTTTGATATAATAAGAGTATAAAAATCAAACACACTTTTAAGGAGGACGGCTATGATTCAGATTATTGCGGGTGAAAAAGGAAAAGGAAAAACAAAAATTCTGCTGGATAAGGCAAATGCAGAGGTGCTGACAACCACTGGTACACTGGCGTTTATTGACAAGAACAACCGCCATATGTATGAACTGAATAACAAGATTCGTCTTATCAGCGCAAAAGACTATTTCGTAAATAATGCAAAGGAGTTTACAGGTTTTATTGCAGGTCTCATTTCCCAGGATAACGACCTTTCCAAGGTATATCTGGACGGATTTCTTTCTATTGCTCCAATGGAAAACAGTGATATTGCAGAAATGATTGAAAAGCTGGACACACTGTCTAATGCTTTTGATGTTGATTTTGTAATCAGCATTTCCAAAAATGAAAGTGATTTACCAGAGAATGCAAAGCCATACGTAATAGTTTCTCTTTAAAATTAAACCATAAGAAAGCGGCTGCCACAGGTCCGGAGTTTTAACTCTTTCCCGTGACAGCCGGCTTTGCTTGTTCATATTACATTTCGCTTTTCAGCCGTCCAAAATAGGACAATGCATATAAACCGGAAATTCCAACCAAGGCATAGATGATTCTCGAAAGAAGACTCATATCACCAAAAAGTACTCTTACCAGATCGAAACTAAAGAATCCGATTAATCCCCAGTTGATTGCGCCAATAATAACAAGAATTAATGCAGCATAATCAAGAATTTTCATATGTCTGCCTCCTTTCAATCGTTCTTGTTAATAGTATTTCATTTTTTATTTGATATATTCAAAAAAAAAAGGTATAATCAGATATATATGACTTTATGAAAGGGCAACTGTAATGACTGACAATATCATCCGTGTAAAACAACGAAAAAATGTAAATATAGGTATTATTATATTTCTGGTTATCCTGATTTATATGTCAGTCCATGTGTATACCTATTTTACAAAATCAGAAATTCCGCTGTATGAAGTCCAGCCTGGGAATATTTATGTTACAACCCAGTGTGATGGTATGATTCTCAGGGAAGAACATCTGGTATATACGGATGTTGCCGGATATATTAATTATTATTTTGGAGAGGGTTCCCGTGTGGCAAAAAATTGTACCATCTATTCGATTGACAGTAATCGTGATATGTATGATTTACTGGCCGGAAACTCCACTGAAATCAAACTGACCGGAGAGGATTTGTCTGACTTAAAGCATCTTCTGCAGGAAAAACTCATGTATGCGGAAAACAACCGGAACATGGAAACAAAAAAAACAACCATCCTTTCCGGGTATCAGCGTTTAATTGATACCATGCTCATGAAAGAACTGAACCAGATTGTTACATCCACCGGTGTCATTTCTAACTTTCATGTGGCAGCAACAGAACAAAGTGGTATTATTTCGTATATTACAGACGATTATACCAGCTATACGGTCCAGGATGTAACTGCAGGATGTTTTGAAAAAAAAGACACCTCCGTTTCCCTGTACAGCATCGACCTGCTGGCTGCCGGTTCTCCGGTGTATAAAATTATTTCTGATG
>JAGBBW010000029.1 GCA_017938285.1 Lachnospiraceae bacterium | reverse complement strand
GTACCTGGTTCAATTGTAACACGGACAGGCGGAATTTGTCACTATAAATTTTGTGGGTGATATCATTGGCAAGGTGGTAGGTAGCGAAAAATTCAGTATCCCCATCAAAGATTTCAAAGTCCAGAATGCCGATCTGGATGGCAGGTCTGGTGTTACAGTAATCATCGCCCTTATTCAGGTTATCAAAGGTGCGGCAGAGGTATCCCAGGGAGCGTTCTTTCCAGAATTTCAGCTTGAGCACCTGCACTTCAATGTTAATCAGGGTATTGTTATTTAAACAGATTTTCAGGTCAAGCACGTAGTTTTTGTTGTAAATGGTACTGCCTAGTTCAATCGGATTGGTGACCTCGATGGAAAGGATTTGTTCCGGTGCCAGGGTAAGCAGGGCACAGAGCAGTGACTTTAAAACCTGTGGATTTGCTTCCAGCACAATGTGAAACAGGGCGTCGTTCATCATGCGGTAAGGAAGTGGCCCGGCAAGCTGGTAAAAATCGTCCGGAACCGGGTTGCTTTGCAGTTCAGCCAGAGTCGGTCCTGGAATAACAGGAAAAGTGGCGGAATCCGCTGGGGTTTCAGGAGTAGTATCAGGGGTATTGTCAGGGATATTGTGTTTCATATAAAAAGTCCTTTCGTAAAATGAGTATTCATGTGCGAAAACATGATTAATAGTGTGTAAAGGTAACAGGGATATCGGATAAGGGATTATCTGATAAAGCTACAGGTAACTGTAAAAAAGTAACTGCAATAAAAAGAATAATTACAGAGATAAAACGTTTTATACTGGTTTGATTGTATCGTACAGACTGGAAAAAAGCAAGGAAAAATGATCTGGAAAAATGACAGAAAATGTATGCCAAATCTTGTGAAAACTGTACAAAAAATTGAGCAAAAAATGGCTGGTGAGGTGCCGGAAACAGGCATAAATAAAGGAAAAACAGGCGTCAGCCAGGAAAGTGAAAATTTCATTTTAAAAGCCAGAAAATGGAATAAAAATAAAGCGTACCGAAAGTTCAGGAGGAATGAGTATGCTGCCAGTCTGAATCTGATAGGGGGATAATATAAAAACGAAATTGAAAAAAGATTTTCAAAAGACAGCAGTTGTGATAAAATCAGTATAAGGGTTATTGAAGTTAAATTTTGAACAAGGAGAGACAGGATATGCTGATCAGTGAACGGATTTATAAGTATTTAAAAGAAAAGGAAATCTCGCAGATTGAATTTGCCAAAAGAACAGGGATTTCGCAAAGTACAATTAGTGACTGGAGGCGTAAGGGAACCAATCCATCCGCAGATAAAATTATGATTATCTGTGATGTGCTTGATATTTCACCGTATGAACTGCTGGCAGGAACAGAAAAGAACAGGACGAAAGAATATAATGAGCCGGATTACGTAATAATTGATAAGAAGTCGAAAGAATACACGCTGATTAAAACATACCAGAATCTGGATCTGGATTCCCAGCGGCGGCTGGAAGGATACATGCAGGCATTGAGTGATATGGCAAAAAAATGATACAAACTTACGAAAAAGGTATGATAGAATAAGGAGGAACGTATGGAACTGGTACACATTCTGGAAATAGCATTGGAATATCTGGTGCAGTTTGCAATTATAGTATTTGAATTTATTGGTGTAGGCGTTATTATTTTTGCAGGTATGAAAGGCTTTTTGAATTACCTCCGCCGGGCTCCGGAAATGAAAATTAACCTGGCACAGGGGTTGGCAATCGGACTGGAATTTAAGCTGGGCAGCGAGATTTTAAAGACGGTTATTGTACGGGACTGGACAGAAATTGTGACAGTAGCAGGAATTATTGCATTAAGAGCAGCACTGACCTTCCTGATTCACTGGGAAATCAAGGAGGAAAATAAGGACAAGCTGGAGCAGGAAGAGAGGGCAAGGGAACAGGAACTTCAGATGGCTGAACGCGGAAAGACAGAGTAAAAAAGTAATCTGGAAAAAAGAATAAAGTAATGAAAATATGTGAGTAGTTAAAAAGCAGAAATTTGAAACAGGAGTGAGGGAATGGCGGAGCTTTACAACATGGAAGAAGTACAGGAACGTCTGATTTTAGTCGGCGTTGCCACGTATGAAAATGATGATACAGAAGAATCCCTGGAAGAATTAAAGGAACTGGTCAAAACGGCAGGTGCAGAAACCGTAGCCATGGTTATCCAGAACAGGGAGAAGCCTCATCCGGGAACCTATCTCGGAAAAGGAAAAATAGAAGAAGTGTTAAGGATGGTGCAGGAACTGGATGCGGATGGAATTGTCTGTGATGATGAACTGTCGCCTGCCCAGATGAAAAATTTAGAGGATGCCCTGGGGTGCAAAATCATGGACCGGACCATGGTAATTCTGGATATTTTTGCCCAGCATGCGTCCACAAGGGAGGGTAAAATCCAGGTAGAACTGGCGCAGTTAAAGTACCGTTCTTCCAGGCTGATCGGCATGGGCAATGTACTGTCCAGACTGGGCGGTGGTATCGGTACAAGAGGTCCCGGTGAAAAGAAGCTGGAAATGGACCGTCGTTTAATCCGTGACCGTATTTCCCAGCTGGGACGGGAACTGGATGATGTAGTAAAGGCAAGAGAGGTGGCAAGGGCTGCCCGCAGCAAAAATCCAATTCCGGTGATTTCCATTGTGGGCTATACCAACGCTGGGAAATCTACCTTATTGAACTATCTGACCAATGCAGGTGTAATTGAAGAGGACAAACTGTTTGCAACACTGGACCCTACGACCAGAAATCTGGCATTACCGGGTGGTCAGCAGATTCTGCTGACAGATACGGTTGGGTTTGTGCGGAAACTGCCGCATCATCTGATTGATGCGTTCCGTTCCACACTGGAGGAGGCAAAATATGCGGATATTATTCTGCATGTGGTGGACGCCTCCAACCCGGATTGTGACAAGCATATGCACGTGGTATATGAGACACTGCGGGGTCTTGGTGTAACAGACAAAAAGGTGGTTACAATTTTTAATAAACAGGATATTCTCCGGGAAAAGATTGCAAATGGGGAGATGGTGCCGGAAACAAGAAAGGATTTAAAAGCAGATGAAACCGTAAAGCTGGCGGCAAAATGCGGCGAGGGCATGGAAGAACTGCAGGCGGTTCTGGAAAAGATTCTGCAGGAAAACAAGGTACTGATAGAGTATGTATTTCCTTATACGGAGACTGCAAAAATCCAGGTAATCCGGAAATATGGACAGCTTCTGGAAGAAGAGTACCGGGAGGATGGTACATTTGTAAAAGCGTATGTGCCAAAGGAGACATACATGCAGCTGTTTTAAGGAGAGTAAAAGCGGGACAGTAATAATTGTAATAAAAAATACGAGGTGAACAGGAATGAAATTTGAGTTTAAGAAAGACGCATGGACATCCATCGAAGAAGGCGAAAAAAATTGTTATCTGGTGGCAAACGGTCTTGGCGGCTACAACAGCATGAATCTGGTGGGTGGTCTCACCCGGGGAGACCAGGCTCTGTTTATGGCGGCAAAAAAAGCGCCGAATGTCCGCTGGAACATGATTACCGGAGTACTGGAAACACTGACGGTTGACGGTACGGAGTATGTACTCACTTCCCAGAGAATGCAGGAAAAGCCGGATCTGGAAGGATTTCAGTATCTGGAAAGTTTTACATTTGACAATTATCCGGAGTGGGTATTCCGCATTGGTGATGTAACAGTAAATAAAAAGATTGTGATGGTGCATGGGGAAAATACTGTGGCGATGCAGTATGAAATCAGCAAAAAAGCAGAGGAGAAGGTATCGCTTATGGTAGCACCGCTGCTGCGTGTAACCGCAAAGAATACCGCATTTGAACCGGAAGACGCAGAAAAATTTACAGTTAGGGAGGAAAACAGTAAAACTGCAGATGACCGTACTTTAAAAACAGTGTGCGGCAGCTGTTATCAGGTCATCAAGGGTGAAGATGCGATTTACTTTGCCACAAATGGTACAGTTGCTGAAACAAAGCCGACGGTATTTGGTCCGTTATATTTCTCCCAGGACGAGCGGGATGGCAGAGACGAGACTGGATTTACGGTGTACAATCATACAATCTGTTTGACAGCAGAGCAGGAACAGAGCAGTCTGACCTGTGTATTCAGCACAAAGCCGACAGAGTTCCGGGAAAATTATTTTGAAGCAAAGCTGCAGGAATACAAAACCTATATAAACAGCCTGGTGGAGGCTTCCAAAGCGACCACAGAGCTGGGAAAGCAGCTGGCAGTCAGTGCGGATGCTTACGTTTCCGAACGTGAGTCTACCGGGGGTAAAACCATTCTGGCAGGTTTTCCGTTCTTTGAAGACTGGGGAAGGGATACCATGATTGCGCTGCCAGGCATTACCATGGTGACCGGCCGGTTTGAGGAATGTAAGAGCATTCTGCGTACCTTTGCAAAGTATGTGCATCATGGTCTTCTTCCAAACCTGTTCCCAGAGGGTGACTGCAATCCGATGTACAATTCGGTGGATGCACCGCTTCTGTTCATTAATACATTATATGAGTATATAAAGTTCTCCGGTGATGAGGCATTTTTGCCGGAAATTTTTCCGGTACTGGAGCCGATTGTAGAAGCATATAAAACCGGTACGGATTTCCATATTAAGATGGACGCTGACTGCCTGATTCAGGCGGGAGCGGACTTAGAGCAGCTGACCTGGATGGATGTGCGGGTAGGGGACCATCTGCCGACTCCAAGACACGGTAAGCCGGTGGAAATCAATGCATACTGGTACAGTGCCTTAAAGGTTATGGAGGAATTTGCACGGAAGCTTGGGAAGGCAGTACAGGCAGAGGATTACGCTTCTTTGGCAGAAAGAGTGAAAGAAGTGTATCTGCCAAAGTTCTGGAATGAAGCGGAAAACTGCTTAAAGGATGTATTGTCCGGCAACAGCGAGGAAAACCAGGTGCGCTGTAACCAGATCTGGGCACTGACCCAGCCGTTTACCATGCTGGATGCGGAGCATGAAAAAGCTGTCATTGAAAAAGTCCGGGCAGAACTTTATACAACGATCGGACTCCGTACCCTGTCGCCAAAGGACCCGGCATTCCATGAAATCTATATCGGACCGGTGCAGCAGAGAGACCGTGCCTATCATCAGGGAACGACATGGGCATTTCCACTGGGAGCCTATTACAGGGCATGTATCCGTTATATAAAGCAGTATGAGTTTGCAGAGAAGGAAGAATGGAAAAAACATATAAAAGATGGCATTCAGGCATTGGAACAGTGGCTGCAGGAGGGCTGTGTGGCGCAGATTGCGGAAATTTATGACGGAGGAACCCCAACAATTTCCAGAGGCTGTTATGCCCAGGCATGGAGCGTGGGTGAACTGCTGCGGGCAGTGTATGATTTGGAACAGCTGGAACGGAATTAATCAATGGGACTTAAATCCCAGGAAGAAAAAATATCATAGATATTGTGGCTGTATGAAAAGCGGAGAAGTCGGAAACTCCGCTTTTTATGCGTGATACGTTTGTAGAATGATATACAAGATATAGTGATATAAAAGAAAAGGCACGCATGATATTGTGGGAGTTACCCTTGACTTGGTCTGTTTCCTCTGCTATTATGGTATGCAGTGGGAATTTTATGCTGGACGTAATGCTTTGCAGGTTCTGCGCCGGAATCAGAAGGACTGTGAAACAGCAGGGAAGTAATGAGGAAAGGGAAAAAGGAAGGGAGAATAAGGGTATGATCAGTGTAGTGAAACGTGATGGAGAAGTGGTTGATTTTAACCTGAAAAAAATTGAAGAAGCAATTTCCAAGGCTTTTACTGCCACCCAGAAAAAGTACAACAAGGAGATTATAGAACTGTTAGTACTCCGGGTAACTGCGGATTTTCAGAATAAAATGAAAGAGGATACCATTAGCGTGGAGGATATCCAGGACAGTGTGGAGCATGTGCTGGAGCAGACTGGATATACAGATGTTGCCAAGGCGTATATTTTGTACCGCAAGAACCGGGAAAAAATCCGCAATATGAAGTCTACCTTTCTGGATTATAAGGAAATTGTCAACAGTTACGTGAAGGAAGAAGACTGGCGTGTGAAGGAAAATTCTACCGTAACGTATTCTGTCGGAGGGCTGATTTTACATAATTCCGGTTCCGTGACGGCAAATTACTGGTTGTCAGAAGTTTATGATGAGGAGATTGCCACAGCACACCGGAATGCGGATATTCATATTCATGATTTGTCCATGCTGACCGGATATTGTGCGGGATGGTCATTAAAACAACTGATAAAAGAGGGACTGGGAGGAATTCCGGGTAAGATAACATCTGCCCCGGCCAGTCATTTGTCCACACTCTGCAACCAGATGGTAAATTTTCTTGGCATTATGCAGAATGAATGGGCGGGGGCCCAGGCATTTTCTTCGTTTGATACCTATCTGGCACCATTTGTAAAAACAGACAAGCTTACATATAAAGAAGTAAAACAGTGTATCCAATCCTTTATATACGGGGTAAATACACCGAGCCGGTGGGGAACCCAGGCGCCGTTCACCAACATTACGCTGGACTGGACCGTACCGGATGATCTGGCGAATCTTCCCTGTATCGTTGGCGGAAAGGAAATGGACTTCTGCTATAAGGACTGCAGAAAAGAAATGGATATGGTCAATAAGGCTTTTATTGAGACGATGATTGAAGGAGATGCCAATGGGAGAGGATTCCAGTATCCGATTCCGACCTATTCCATTACAAAGGATTTTGACTGGTCTGACACAGAAAATAACCGTCTGTTGTTTGAAATGACAGCAAAGTATGGAACACCATATTTTTCGAATTATATTAATAGTGACATGGAGCCGGGGGATGTCCGTTCCATGTGCTGCCGTCTGCGGCTGGATTTGCGGGAACTCCGGAAAAAGACAGGAGGTTTTTTTGGTTCTGGTGAGAGTACCGGTTCGGTTGGTGTAGTCACCATTAATATGCCGCGTCTTGCCTACCTGGCCGGCAATGAGCAGGAGTTTTTTGAAAAGCTGGACCACATGATGGATATTTCTGCCCGTTCCCTGAAAGTAAAAAGAGAGGTGGTATCCAGACTTCTGGAGGAAGGACTGTATCCATACACCAGGCGTTATCTTGGTACATTTAATAACCACTTTTCCACGATTGGTCTGATTGGTATGAATGAGGCAGGGCTGAATGCAAAATGGCTCAGAAAGGATATGACTCATAAAGAAACCCAGGCATTTACCAGAAAGGTGCTAAATCATATGAGAGGACGCCTGAGTGATTATCAGGAGTTGTATGGAGACTTATACAATCTGGAAGCAACTCCGGCAGAGTCCACCACGTATCGTCTTGCAAAGCATGATAAGAAACACTTCCCGGATATCATAACTGCCGGAAGACCGGATGATACCCCTTATTATACCAACAGCTCCCATCTGCCGGTAGATTATACTGCGGATATTTTTGAGGCACTGGACATTCAGGACGAGCTTCAGACACTGTACACTTCCGGAACGGTATTTCATGGTTTTCTTGGAGAAAAACTTCCGGACTGGAAGTCTGCTGCAAAGCTGGTTCGTGTGATAGCAGAAAATTATAAGCTGCCGTATTATACGTTGTCACCGACGTATTCCGTCTGCAAAAATCACGGATATTTAACTGGAGAGCAGTTTATATGTCCACATTGTGGAGAACGGGCAGAGGTATACAGCAGGATTACCGGATATTACCGGCCGGTACAGAACTGGAATGAGGGCAAGAGCCAGGAATATAAGAACCGTGTCAGCTACGATGTGTCAGTTTCACGTACCATGCCGGTAAGAGAGACGAGGGAAACGACACCAATGAACGGTATGAAGGAACTGGTTCCGGCCAGGGAGAGCAGCAGACTGTTGCTGTTTACAACAGAGACCTGTCCGAACTGCCGCATGGCAAAAGAATTTTTAAAAAATCAGGAATATGAAGTGGTGGATGCCGGAGAACGTATGGATTTAGCAGAAAAATACGGAATTATGCAGGCACCAACCCTGATTGAAATAAAGAATGGAGAAATTCACAAATACGTGAATGCCTCTGAAATTAAAGGTTTTGTGGAAGGAATGTAAATTATGAGTTATGCAGATGATGTGTTTATCCGGATGTGTAAGGATATTTTAGAAAATGGCACCAGTACGGAAGGCGAAAAGGTCCGTCCGAAATGGGAAGATGGTACATTTGCCTATACAATCAAGCAGTTTGGGGTAGTAAACCGGTACGATTTATCGAAAGAGTTTCCTGCGCTCACTTTACGAAAGACAGCAATTAAAACCTGTGTGGATGAAATGCTCTGGATCTGGCAGCAGAAGTCCAATAACATTCATGATCTGCACAGCCATATCTGGGATGCCTGGGCAGATGAGGAAGGTTCCATCGGAAAAGCGTATGGTTACCAGCTCGGAGTGAAGCACCAGTATAAGGAAGGCATGATGGATCAGGTGGACCGTGTTATTTTTGACTTGAAAAATAATCCATATAGTCGTAGAATTATGACGAACATCTATGTGCATCAGGATCTGCATGAAATGAAGCTTTATCCATGTGCCTACAGCATGACATTTAACGTGACAAAATCAAAAAATAGTGATAAACTTCGTTTGAACGCCATTTTAAACCAGCGTTCCCAGGATATTCTGGCGGCAAACAACTGGAATGTGTGCCAGTATGCAGTACTGGTTCATATGCTGGCACAGGTATGTGACATGGAAGCGGGAGAACTGGTACATGTGATTGCGGATGCCCATATTTATGACCGCCATGTGCCGATTATTAAAGAGCTGATGGAACGGCCAACCTATCCGGCACCAAAGTTCTGGCTGAATCCGGAGATTAAAGATTTTTACCAGTTTACCCGGAATGATGTGCGTCTGGATGATTATGTGACGGGGCCACAGGTGGTGAATATACCTGTAGCGGTATAAGAGATTGTTCGAAGCATTTGTAAACATAGATGGGAGGCACAATATGAACCTGATTGTAGCAGTAGATAAGAACTGGGCCATCGGCTGTAATAACGACCTTTTAGTAAGTATTCCGGCGGACAAGAAGTTTTTCCGGACGGAAACTACCGGCAAGGTGATTATCATGGGAAGGAAGACGCTGGAAAGTTTTCCGAATGGACAGCCATTAAAAGACAGAACAAATATTGTAATTACGAGAAAAAAGGATTATAATGCTAAAGGAGTTACGGTAGTCCACAGTATTGAAGAAGCACTGGAAGCGGTAAAGGAGGTTCCGTCAGAAGAGATTTATGTGATTGGCGGCGGGGAAATTTATGCCCAGATGCTTCCATACTGTGACCTTGCCCATGTAACAAAGATTGATTACGCCTATCAGGCAGATACCTATTTTCCAAATCTGGACGAGAATCCGGAGTGGGAAATGACCGGTGTTTCGGAGGAGCAGACCTATTATGATCTGGTTTATGAATTCTGCAGATATGAGCGCAAGAAATAATAAATTTACGGCGAATATACACCGTGGAAATGGAGAGAGAATTTTATGTTAAACATCAGAATTGAAAAAACAACAACTCCAAAGGCCCTGCCTGAACAAGACAATCCACTGACCTTCGGAACTATTTTTACAGACCACATGTTTGTAATGAATTATGAAACAGGAAAGGGATGGTTTGACCCGAGAGTCGTACCGTACCAGCCGATTTCCCTGGCACCATCTGCCATGGTATTCCACTATGGACAGGAAATGTTTGAAGGCTTAAAGGCATATAAGGCAGAAGACGGAAGAACTTTATTATTCCGTCCTGACATGAATGCAAAGAGAACCAACAACACCAACAAGCGTCTGTGCATTCCAGAGATTCCGGAAGAGGATTTCATCGAGGCAGTAAAAACAGTAGTAAAGGTGGATGAAGCATGGGTTCCAAATAAGCCGGGTACTTCCCTGTACATTCGTCCGTTTATTATTGCAACAGATCCATTCCTTGGCGTCCGTCCATCCAATACATATTTATTTATTATCATTCTGTCTCCGGTTGGCGCATACTATCCGGAAGGTTTGAATCCGGTAAAAATCTGGATTGAGGATGATTATGTAAGAGCAGTAAAGGGCGGTATTGGTGAAGCCAAGACCGGCGGTAACTATGTGGCTTCCATGGCAGCACAGTTAAAGGCTCATGAAGAAGGATATTCCCAGGTACTCTGGTTAGACGGTGTAGAACGTAAGTACATCGAAGAAGTAGGTGCCATGAACATTTTCTTCAAGATTAATGGCAAGGTGCTGACTCCAATGTTAAACGGCAGTATTCTTCCTGGTATTACAAGAAATACAACCATTGCCCTGTGTAAGGAATGGGGTTATGAAGTAGAAGAACGTAAGATTTCTGTGGATGAACTGTACGAAGCAAGTAAAAATGGTACTCTCGAAGAGGTTTGGGGTACTGGTACAGCAGCCGTTATTTCTCCGGTGGGCCATTTGAGATTCCAGGATCAGGTAATGCAGATTCAGGATGGCGGCATTGGTGAATTAAGCCAGAAGCTTTATGATACAGTAACAGGAATCCAGCTTGGCAAACTGGAAGATACCAGAGGCTGGGTAGTGGAAGTAAAGTAAATTGAAGCAAAAAGATAAAGGCAGGACCGCTGAAAAGCCCCTGCCTTTCGTGCGTTTCGCCGGAAACAGTCCGTACCGGTGGAAGGATATTGAAAATTGTCGTAACCAGGAAGAGGTGGAATGGTTACAAATTGTCATAGGAATGCAGGAAAGGAATAAAATATGAACGAAATTGATTATATTGTGGAGCAGCTGGAAACACTGGTAAATATACCAAGTCCCTCCGGCTATACAAAGCAGGCTATGGCTTATGTGGAAAAAACAGCAAAGGAACTGGGATTTACATGCACCAGCTTACGAAAGGGCGGTGTGGTGATTCATGTGCCAGGAAAAAATCCAACAGAGGAGCGTGTGATTGGACTTTCTGCCCATGTGGATACGCTGGGTGCCATGGTGCGTTCCATTAACAGCAATGGAACCCTGCGAATGACTTCGATTGGCGGGTTTATGATGGAATCTGTGGAAAGCACGTACTGTAAGGTGCATACAAGAGAGGGAAAGACATATACTGGTACTATTCTGACGAAGGCTCCGGCAGTACATACCTTTGACGATGCGAGAACCATGGAACGTAAGGAAAAAAATATGGAAGTCCGGCTTGATGAAATTGTAACGAAGAAAGAGGAAACGGCTGCTCTTGGGATTGAAACAGGGGATTATATCAGCTTTGACCCTTGCTTTGTGGCCTGCGAAAGCGGTTATATCAAGTCAAGACATCTGGATGATAAGGCTTCCGTGGCGGTGTTGCTGGGACTGTTGAACTATATGAAGGAAACAGGAAACGGACCGGAGTGTGATGTGAAGATAGTGATTACCGGTTATGAGGAAATTGGCTTTGGCGCCAGTTTTATTCCACAGGAGATTACAGAATTTGTTGCGGTGGATATGGGAGCTGTGGGCGATGACCTGGCAGGAGAGGAGCGGAAAGTGTCCATCTGTGCCAAGGATGCTGCCGGAGCTTATGATTATGACCTGACTGGAAAGCTGATTACCATTGCAAAGGAAAAAAAGTTAGACTATGTGGTGGATGTATTCCCTCATTACAGTTCGGATGTGTCGGCGGCATTAAAGGGCGGCAATAATATCTGTGGAGCCTTAATCGGTCCGGGTGTGCAGGCGTCCCACAATATCGAACGTACCCACAAACTGGGCCTGAAAAATACATTGGAACTGTTAAAAGGTTATCTGGAGGTATAAATGTTTGCAGCTTTATTTGAATCAAAGATGAATTTTGTGGCAACTCTTGGCATTCTGTTTGCTTTCTTTGCAACAGTGCTGCTTTTGTGGAAATGCAAGGATAAACTTCCACGGGATATGGGCAGGGAGTTTGCGGTAGATGGTAAAAAATCAGCAGGAAAACCAAGAGGAGCGGGATTTTTGTTTGTCCTGATTTTCGCTGCGGCAGCGTTGTTGTTTGCACCGATTGAGGTGGAATGGGTTATTTATCTGCTTCTGGTATCTGCCTCCATGCTGACTGGATTTCTGGATGACTGCGCAAAGACACCATGGGGAGAGTATAAAAAAGCAATACTGGACCTTTTGATAGCAGTGATGGTAGCAGTGACTTATATTAATTATCATGGTACTACGGTAGCTTTTCTTGTAACAGACAGTACGCTGGAACTTCCGGTTCCAGTGTTTGGAATACTTGCGGTAGTTCTGGTATGGGCCTCCATTAACGTAACAAACTGTGCGGATGGAGTAGATGGTTTGTCCGGTACGCTGACTATGATTACCCTGGCTTCGTTCTATATTTTAAATCAGCTTTTAGAGCAGGAAGGAACATTTAATTATATTCTTCTTCTATTTATGGCGTGTCTGCTGGGGTATTTATGGCATAATGCCACGCCAAGTACCCTGTTGATGGGGGATGCCGGCTCCCGTGCCATGGGAACACTGATTGCCATTGCAGC
>JAGBBW010000028.1 GCA_017938285.1 Lachnospiraceae bacterium | reverse complement strand
TGCGGCGCTGACAGGTTATGAACGGGCGCTTCGGGAGACCCAGGAGATGATGGAAGAGAGGGTGGAACGGGAAGTGGAAGGAGGTAGTTTTCTTGAATAATGAATTTACCATGTCCGTATCACCGGTATGCTTAAAGGATGGAAAAAAATATGCTTTTGTTTCCTTTACAGACGGGGAACGCAGTGCAGAAGGAAAAATTCCGGACTGCAAAATTTTGTCCGCTACAGGGCTTGCTTTGGGAGAAGTGAAAATGCTGGAAGAGTATATGAAACAGGAGCTGCCGAGGCTGAAGAAGATGGCAGCAGGAATCCGTCTGGTGGATGCGATTATGAAATAGTATAAAGAAAGTGTTGCTTTTTGGACCATTTGCCTGTAAAATTAATCCGTACTTCCTTGGAAAATTAGAAATTGTGACGGAACAGAAGCAGAGTTACAAAAAGGAGAAAAGGCGATGACAGAAAAACAGTACAAAAAGGCAGATGCAATGGTAGTTGCAACGTTAATGGTTGTAATGGGTGGAATTCTCTTAAATATGCTTGGAATGATAAATACCAGAGGTGCGGACACAAAAAGCTGGATTGTTACGATAGTCAGTGTGCTTGGTATTCTGGCAACGGCGTTGGGATACAGGATGAAGAAGGGCACCAGAACCTGTGGTATTTTTATGTCCGTGGTGGCAACGGCTGTCTGGACGGTAATGGTGCTTTTGGTAGATGCCCAGTATTTTTTTATGCTGGTAGTCCCGATTTTTATTGCACAGATGGCCTATCTGGAAAAGGCAAGGCTGATTACAACCGCGGTGGTTGTTCTGCCGCTGTATGTCATCCGGAGTTTTATATTGATTGGTGCAGGAAATGTTTCTCCATCCGAAGGCGGAACTTCAATTATTTTACAGATTCTGATTTTTGTGGCAGTATATAATATTGCAAAAATCTGGATTGTATTTAACAGTGAAAATCTGGATACGGCAGGAAGAGTGTCTGGAGAACTGGTGACCCATTTTGATGAGGCAAATGGTTATATTGCAGAACTGGCAGAAGCGTTAAATAAGAGCAATCTGGTGATGCAGGACATTACTTCCAATATTGAAGCCACGGCAGCAGAAATCCAGAACCAGTCCCAGCGCTGCCTGGATATAGAAAACAGTACCAGAAGTGCCAAAGTACAGTCTGATACCATGGTGGAGGCTTCCGGTAAGGTGCTTGGCGAGGTAGCCAGTGGTGTTGAAGTTGTGGATAAATTACATTGTCAGGCGCAGGATGTGGAGCGTGACAATAAAAAGACGATAGCAGACGTAGCAGAATTAAATCAGAGAACAAAGAATGTACAGAATATTCTGGGAACCATCGTGGATATTTCCACCAAGACCCATCTGCTGGCACTGAATGCCATGGTGGAAGCGGCGAGGGCAGGAGAAGCCGGAAAGGGATTTGCCGTAGTGGCAGATGAAATCAAGATTCTGGCAGAGCAGACCAAAAAGGCGACGGAGGATATTGAAGTGATTCTCACAGAACTGAACAAGGATGTGGACAGCGTCACAGAGAGTATCAATCATTCGGTGCAGATTACGGAAGTACAGAACCAGCTGATTGAAAAATCCAGAGGAAATTTTGCTGCCATTGATGACGGTGTAAACGAGCTGATGGTAATGATGCAGAGTTTTAAGAGGGTAATGGACAGCATTACCGATGCTTCGTTTGTCATTTCCAGTGGAATTACAGAACTGTCTGCCAACAGTGAAGAAGTGGCAGCAGCTGCGAATGATGGAACCTGCATGACAAACCAGGCAGTGGAGGATATGAATCAGGTGCGGGCTGCCCTGGAGAATATTTATGATATTGCACAGGCACTGCGGGATGAATATAACGTGAAATAGTAACAGTTCAGCCCAGAAAGATGAGCGTTTTGTGAAGGTGTTTTACAGAAAGTCCATGGACTATCTGTAAAACACCTTCATTACAATTCCCTGGGGAAGATCACCGAATCCTTTCCCAAACAGCATAATTCCACCTTTGGCAGAGTTTTGGTCTTCACAGGAAATTTTAAACTGAAAGAAGGCGTCCTCTGTGGCATCGTTCAGGAGATCGTGAATGGAATAGGACGAGGCTTCCAGACCATTAATGCAGGTGCCGGATTCTGTTATGCTGATGGTCAGATGTTCTCCATATTGCCCGTAAAACCACCAGTCCGGGGTAAGCTTTCCCTTATGTTCATCAAATTCACCGGGGCTGATATGTCTGCCGAGAAGTCTGTCATGATTATAAAAATCAATGGCAGCAGGATAATCCCTGGCGAGGAACGGTCCCTCGCTGGATAATTCCAGGGAAATCTGCACTTCTGTCAGGGTCTGCCCCTTCGTCAGAGGGTTTGGAAAGGAATACGTGATAAATCCGTTGCAGAACCATACCAGTTCGGCATTAAAATGCTCTGGATATTTAAAGTAATGCGGGATATCAAAATCAAACAAGGGCTGGTTTCTGCCGCAGAGTCCGCAGGTAGGCTGGATCTGGCAGCAACTGTACTGTCCCACATTCAGTTCCAGCCGCTCATACTGTCCGGTCAGTGTTTTATCCAGCAGGTCAATTACCAGCTTGGATTCACCGATGGAGCAGAGCTTCTGGGTGCCATGTTCCATGGAATGCAGTTTGACATTGATAATGCCGCAGTCGGATAATTTCTTTATATGTGCAGTCAGGGCGCCATTGGTGATACCCAGGGATTTTGCCAGGGTATCCATATTCATGTCTGGCGTCTGTTGCAGCAGTTCAATAATTTTTGTTCTGGTTGGAGACGCAAGTGCTTCAAACAGTGGTCTTGCAGTTTCTAAATTGTTGATGTAAAGCATAAGACCCTCCCGGTTTTATGTCGTTGTTCCGCAATTTTCTAAAAAAGCACGAATTTGCAGCAGAAACTGCAGCTTCGCTGTGCAAATTCGGCGGGGAGAATGTGTTAATCCGTGTGTCCCTAAGCATAATGCTAACATCCCGACTTTCAAATGTCAATGTCACATCATGAATTCTGACCTGAAACAAGGTGATAAGAGTTACTGTAGTTTAGAAAAAAGTGATGTTATTGTTTTAGTCAAAACTAAAACGGTTAATAAAAAACTAAAATAATATATTGACTTTGTGCAAATTCTGTACTAGTATGTAAGCAGCGGCATTGTTCTGGAAAGGGCATGAGCCGCAGGGGCAGCAAAACACATATCAGAAAATCAGTTCAGAAAAAGGAAGGTAGAAAAGTATGAGGGGAAAGAAACTGATAGCAGCACTTTTGGCAGCCACGATGGTATGGTCTATGACAGCCTGTGGTGGTAAAAACACAGAGTCCGGGGAAAATACTCCGGTAAATCCAGAAAAGGAAAGCAGCAGCGTAACCAATCAGGAAACAGAAAAAGATATAGTATCAGATACAGGTACGGAAGATAAAACTGTGCCAGAGACAGAAAAGGAAGAACAGACAGCAGAGTTTGACCGGGCTGCAGAGAACACGGTCTCTGCGTATGACACCGTAAAGACAGACTATGCGCTTCATGTCGATGTGGCAGATAAGATGCATGATATCAGTGATATGTTGATGGGTATTTTTATTGAGGATATCAATTTTGCTGCGGATGGCGGTCTGTATGCGGAAAAAATTGTGAACCGTTCCTTTGAATTTACCGAGATTGCAAAGAAAGACCAGATGTATGGCTGGTCAACGGTAGGAACGGTAGATGCAAAGGTTACAGTGGATGATGTGGCAGGAGCCTTAAATGAAAATAACACAAACTATCTGGTGTTAAAAAATACGTCCGGGGAGCCGGCGGGAGTTGCCAATGGTGGATTTCTCGATGGAATTTCTGTTGCAGAGAACGAGACCTGTCAGTTCAGCATGTATGCCAGAGCGTTGGAAGGGTATACAGGTGCGGTAACCATTAACCTTGTATCCGGCAAGGAAGTGATTGGAACAGCAGAAATCACAGGCATTACAGAAACGTGGCAGAAATTTGAAGCAGAACTGACCTCTGACGTAACGGCACATAAAAATGTAAAACTGCAGGTGCTGATGGAGGATGGCAGCATTGCCATTGACATGGTGTCTTTATTCCCACAGAATACATACAAAAACCGGGAAAATGGTCTCCGGGCAGACCTGGCAGAACTGCTGGAAGGACTGGAACCGGCATTCTTACGTTTTCCAGGCGGCTGTGTCATTGAAGGCTACGACTATGAAACCATGTACAACTGGAAGGATTCCATTGGTGCAGGCAGAGATGGGGAACCGCTGCTGTTTAATGGTACATATGGTGATGTGGCAGCCAGAAAGCAGGGGATCAACGTCTGGACAAATATAAATTTAAAAGAAGATGCCATGCCGTCTTATATGACGTACGGTCTTGGTTTTTATGAGTACTTCCTGCTGGCAGAGGATATCGGAGCAATTGGTGTGCCGGTAGTCAACTGTGGTATGTACTGTCAGGCCAGGGCAGGTGCAGCAGTGCCGGTTGGAACGGAAGAGTTTGAAGGTTTTATTCAGGACGCTCTGGATCTGGTAGAGTTCTGCCGGGGCGGAGCGGATACCAAGTGGGGTGCTGTCCGTATTGCCATGGGACATGAGGAACCATTTGAGCTGAAATACATTGGTATTGGTAATGAAAACTGGGGAAATAATTACTACAAGCGCTATGCTCTTTTTGTAGAGGCATTTGAAGAAGCCGCAAAGGAAAATCCGGAACTGTTCGCCGGTATTGAGCTGATGTATTCCGCAGGACCGGATGACGCTACCAGCGGAGCAGATAATTACAAGTCTTACCAGAATGCCCAGAAATGGATGGATGCGAACCCGGATAAGACCGTTCTGGATTATACGGGAGCTACGGACCATCATTACTATAACACGCCGGAATGGTTTTTACAGAATACAGACTATTATGATGAAGAGAATTACAGCAGGGAGAGTCTGACGGATACCATCCATGGCGGTGCCATGCAGGTTTTCATCGGAGAATATGCCGCAAAGTCCAATACGTTGAAGGCAGCCCTGGCAGAAGCAGCTTATATGACCAGTATTGAGCGCAACGGTGATATTATCCGGATGGCAGCCTATGCACCATTGTTTGGTAATCTGACAGGGCTGCACTGGTCGCCGGATTTAATCTGGTTTAATAATCATACAAGTACCGGTTCGATTAATTACTATATGCAGAAGCTGTTTTCCACCAATGTGGGAAGCAGCCTGCTGTCCTCCACACTGGAAGGTGCGGAAGCGGAGGTAATTCCACCATCCGGAATGGTGGGCGTAGGTACATGGAATACAAAAGCAGCGTTTGACAACATTAAAGTAACTGCAGTGGAAACAGGAGAAGTTCTCGGCGAACAGAACTTTGATGTGGATACATTCAAAAAGGAATGGAAGAATGTTGCGGACGGAAGGTTTAGTGTGGAAGATGGTCAGCTGGTGCAGAATAATGGGAATACAACAGCAGATGTCACAGGAACGGTAGCCTATTATGGTAATACGGAGTGGAGAAATTATACCTATACGGTGGAAGCAACCAAGCTGTCCGGTTCCGAAGGTTTCCTGATTCCATTTGCGGTACAGGGAAAGGATGACCACTATTTCTGGAACATTGGTGGATGGAACAATACCGTTTCCTGCTTACAGCAGGTATCTGCCGGAACGAAGAGTGACCAGGTGGCAGGCACAGTGAAAAACTGCCGGATTGAGACTGGACAGACATATCAGTTAAAGGTAGTTGTAACGGACACGAACGTAAAATGTTATATTGATGAAGAACTGTATGTGGATTACAATTTTTCCACGAACGCAGGCTATGAGGCTTATCAGGTAGTCAGCACAGACGAGACCGGGGATATCATTATCAAGCTGGTAAATGTAACCGGAGAAGACCGGACCTTTGCCATTGATTTAGCAAATGCCGCAGGAATTAAGACGGATGCAGTGGTAAATCAGGTAAAGGGAAATTCCCTGACCGATGATAATGTGCTTGGCGCAAAAGAAGACTGTGTCATGGAAGAATTTACGGTTTCCGGCGTGGGCAGCCAGTTTAATTATACGGTGCCGCAGTATTCTGCAACGGTGATTCGGATAGAAGTGGAATAAGGATGGAAAATGGAGAACGCCTCAGGGAAGACTGGGGCGTTTTTCTGCATATCGGGTTATATATGTACTTATTTTTTTTAGGGAAACGCTGATTAAAGCGTTTTCCACGCCGAATTTGCGCAGCGAAGCTGCAATTTCTACTGCAAATTCGTGCGATCCGCCGGAGGCTTTTAAGGAAGCAGTGAATTAATCAGTGCTTCCTTAGATATGGCATTTTCAAACACGCTCTAGCGGGAAGATTTATCATCGAAATAAGGATAAGCAGAAAAACAGGAAAATTGGCAGAGAATTCAGTGATGGATTTGATGTTAATTTTATTTGTTATTATAAAGAAGGTGTTGAATAAGTTAAAAAATGAGTAGTAATTTGAAGAAAGTGGGAAGCGAAACGTGAAAAAAACAAAAGAAGTGGGAAGTGGGAACTGGGCTATTGAAAAACGGGAAGTTTGGGTGTATAGTATATAAAAAAGGTTCGAAGGGAGACAATTCAATGGAATATATTACTTCTATGCAGGCAGCCGAATTGACTGGTTTTACAAAAAGACATATCAATAATATGTGCGCGAATGGCGAGCTTCCTGGAGCATATAAAAAGGGATACCGTTGGATGATTCCTATGGAAGTTGTTTCTGAACGGATTACAAATAGAACCAAAAGAGTTCGCACGTTTAATACAACCGGGGTTTGCAATCCGGAGCAGCATTATATGGTAGACCTTGCGGAACGTTTAGCTCAGGTACGTATTCTTGTAGATGCTGGGAACTATTTTACTATTAATAGGGCAAGACAGTTTGGAAAGACAACGACATTGAACGCTTTGACAGGATATTTGAATCATGAATATTATGTAGTCAGTATGGATTTTCAGATGCAGATGAGCAATGCGAAATTTAAAAATGAAAACAGTTTTGCATTAGCTTTTGCAAAGGCATTCATTGCTTCTTTTCGTGTAAATAAAAAAAGTGGGAGCTCCGTTTACGAAGCTGCTATCAGCAGATTTGCCGAAAGTTTTTCAATTGCTCCTGAGAACTATGAACTTGTCGAGTTGTTTCAAGCATTGAGTGCTCTTTGCGGAGAACTACCGGAGGATGTTGTGCTTATGATTGACGAAGTTGACAGTGCAACCAATAATCAGGTATTTCTGGATTTCCTGGCACAGCTTCGTGGATATTATATCAATCGTAGCCGTTTTGCAACGTTCAAATCGGTTATCCTCGCCGGAGTTTGTGACATAAAGAATTTGAAGCGAAAGCTTAGACCTGATGAAGAACATAAAGATAATAGTCCGTGGAATATTGCAGCTGATTTTGATATTGATATGAGCTTTTCGCCTGTTCAGATTACAGAGATGCTGGAAGGTTATGAAGATGATCATAAGACCGGTATGGATATTGAAGATATGGCACAGGAAATATATGCTTATACAAGCGGGTATCCTTATTTAGTTTCAAGGCTATGCCAGCTGTTAGATAATCAGATAAGAAGTAGTTCTGATAAAGGAGCATGGACTCGCAATGCTTTGCTTGAGGCAGTCCGCAATCTTGTAAAGGAATCCAATTCCTTATTTGATGATATGGCCAAGAAAGTCAAGGATTATCCGGAATTAAAGACATTGCTGTATGATATTCTTTTCTGCGGCAGGAGCATCCCATACAATCTGGGCACAGAACTGGTTTCCATCGGAACAATGTTTGGTTTTTTAAAAGATGATGCGGGACAGGTTGCGATATCTAATAGAATCTTTGAAATTTGGTTCTATAACCTTTTCATTGCGGAGGAGGCTATGAACAGCGACACCTATCAAGCTGGTCAGAAGAATAAGAATCAGTTTGTTGACGAGAATGGACTTAACCTGGAGTTGGTTTTAAAGAAGTTTGTACAACATTTTACGGAGAGCTTTTCCAGCAGTACAGATAAATTTATTGAAGATAACGGCAGAAAACTGTTTCTTCTTTATATTCGTCCGTTAATCAATGGTTCCGGAAATTATTATATTGAAGCCAGAACCAGAAGCATGGGCAGAACCGATTTGATTATTGATTTTCAAGGGAAGCAGTATATTGTTGAAATGAAGATTTGGCATGGTGAGGAATATAATGCGCGCGGAGAAGAACAGCTTCTTGAATATTTGAAGGATTATAATTTAAAGAAGGGCTATATGTTGAGCTTCAATTTTAACAAGAAGAAAGAAGTTGGTGTCAAGGAGCTTCACTTTAAAGATGCCACTATTGTGGAAGCGGTGGTATAAAGTGTAGGCTAGAGCGTGTTTGAAAATTAGTATTTTATATCATAAACTCAAACTTCGCACATAAATTTTAGCTATGCACCCTGAAAATTCAATACCTGGCAGTTATTCAGTTGTCAATATTCAGAACTTAAGCGGCTTGGAGTTGCGTTTTCAACAATGCAGGAAGTGCATTCATAAATGCATCCACCAGTTCATCGATTTTCTCATCTGATAACTCGGTATTTTCTGTAAGCATGGTTCTGAACATTTGAAGCAGCATTTGAAAAGCCTGTATCCATGTGATATCAGACATTTCATCAGAAAAGTATAAAAAGAGTTCACCAAGAGACCGGTTATCATTGGATTCCCGGCTTTCCAGCGACAGCATCATATATCGGGTGAAAACAACTGCGGTGTGT